>NZ_JBFJYW010000005.1:0-31440 GCF_041622395.1 Pontiella sp.
AGCCATCCTCAAGCCGAGCATGGTGCCGGGCATCTGGCGGATCTATGCCAACGACCGGCAAGTGTGGGATCGCAAGACCGAGCGCGGACTGCCCGAGCTGAAAGACCTGAAACGCCGCGTCCGCGACATCATTGCCCCCGATAAAAACCTCGGACATGCCGAAACCGTGGATCCGAAAACAGAAAACCAACCCTAGGAACCCTCTTATGAACCATCCCATGTTGATCTTGGCCGTCCTCTGCGTCGCACTGGCAATTCACTATGTCTCCCAGAAACAGCTGTTGGCCAAAGGCTGGAAATCCGACGATGCGAAGCCGATCATTAATCGCCTGCTGATCAACGGAACCACGCTGCTGGTTTTCTCGATCTTCGCGTTTATCGCCTACCGCTATCCCTACGGGCTGTTCGGCATCTTGATTTTCATCGAAGGCGCGGTCTGCTTTGCCTTTGCCCGCAAGCTCTCGCGCAAGAAGTAAAAAGACACGCAGATCACTAACTTATTGCGCCGGCATCTAAACATTTAGACTGCCTGCTAATGGAAATATTGGCCACAAGAGAGCGCAAAGGACGCAGAGGCAACGAAATATTGCCTTGTTCTCTCTCGTGGCTAAAAACTCGCATTATTTAAGTGCCGCATCTATAGCGTTCTTTGTGCCTTCGTGTTTAAACCACTCTGCCAAGAACGTCGCAAATATCCTCGCGGATCACAATCTGGGCCTCGCCGTCAAGCGGCGTGGGGTCGCGGTTGATGATGGCCAGCCGGGCGTTGAGCGGCCGATAGTCGGGCAGATACGCGGCGGGGAAGACGGAAAGGGAGGTCCCCACAACCAACACGAGATCGGCTTGGGTCATGGCTTGAACGGCCGCCTGCCAATCGGTTTCCGGCAACCGCTCGCCGAAGAAGGTGATGTTGGGTTTGTAGACCCCGCCACAGACGCAGTGCGGGATGTCGCCGCGTTCAATGATTGGAAAGAGCACTTCGGTCTCGATCTCGGCGCCGCAGGATTGGCAGGTGCTGAAGATGTGGTTGCCATGCACCGTGTAGACGGGATCGGAGCCCGCCCGCTGATGGTAGTCGTCGACGTTTTGCGTCACGACGGTGATGTGGTCCAATGCGGCGAGTGCCCGATGGGCGGCATTGGGCCGGGCGTCGCGCACCTGCGGATAGAATTTCCGGGCAAAGGCGTAGAAGATCGAGGGATCGCGCAGGAAGACATCGAGGTCGAAGATCTCGACGTTGCGTTCGATGGAATAGATTCCGCTGGCCGACCGGAAATCGGGAATGCCCGATGCGGTGGAAATGCCCGCCCCCGTCAGCGCAACGATGGAAGTTGCCGACCGAACCCATTCCGACAGCCGTTCAATCGAAGTTTTCATGTCTGCAGATTATGCCGGCACCGCCGATGAGGACAATGCGTAAAATTTCGTGTCTTTCGTCGGTTTAGGGGTTAAATGATGTTCATGGATACGATGACGCCAGAGGAGCGATCGATATTGATGGGCAAGATCCGGGGCAAGAATACCAAACCGGAGCTGCTGGTCCGTTCGATGCTGCACCGTTGCGGCTACCGCTACAGCCTTCACAACAAGGCGTTGCCGGGCAAGCCGGACATCGTGCTGCGCAAACACAAAACGGTGGTCTTTGTGCATGGCTGCTTCTGGCATCGCCACCCCGACTGCAAGGGGGCCTCGATGCCGAAATCGAACACGGCTTTTTGGCAGGAAAAGTTCGAGCGCAACGTGGCCAACGACAAGAAGCACCGGCGGGCGCTTGAAACGCTCGGCTGGAAGGTGATCGTGGTTTGGGCATGCGAGCTGAAGGATCCGGAAAAAGTGCTGCGGCGGCTACTCAAGGAGCTGACCGCCGAGCGCGCTGATGAAAAGTTTCGCTACCCGCCGGCGGAAGAGACATTGTTGATCGCGGCGGAGGCCAAGGCGAAGTATATCACCCAACGGAAAAAGAGGCGCTAGCCGCAAGCGGCGCGTCGAACGCAGAGAGAGAACACAGTCGATGGATGGATTTGAATTTAGTGCAATAGGGCAAATGCGATCGTGCTACACGGACAAGTTCGGCATTCCGCGGCAACCGGGACTGGTGAAAAGCGCGACGGCCACGCTGGAGCTGCTGCCTCCCTACAACCAGCCGGAAGCCTTGCGCGGCATCGAGGAGTTCTCGCATCTCTGGATCGTCTTTGTGTTCCACCGGTCGGCGCGGGACCAATGGAAGGCCACCGTGCGGCCGCCGCGCCTGGGCGGCAACGAACGGGTCGGCGTGTTTGCCTCGCGCTCGAATTTCCGCCCCAACCCGATCGGATTGTCGGTGGTGGAACTGCTGAAGGTCGAAGGCACGCAATTGCTACTGGGAGGCGGCGACTTTCTTGACGGCACGCCCGTGCTGGATATCAAGCCCTACCTGCCCTACAGCGACAGCCTCCCCGACGCGAGAGGCGCCTTTGCCAACGCCGCCCCGGACCCGGTCAACACCGTCGGCTTCGCCGCGGGAATCGAAGCGCGGATCGCGCAACTCGAATCGGCGAAGCGCCCGGCCCTGCGGCAGCTGATTGCCGACATGCTTTCCTACAACCCGCGCCCGGCCTACCGGACGGACGACCCCGGCCGCGTTTTCGGCACGACCGTCTTCGGCCTGGACGTCAAGTGGACGCAGTCCGGCAACCACGTGACCGTGGTTGCGGTGGAAAGACAAGAGCGATAGTTCCGCCGTTGGGCGGAACGGCGAACCTATTCGGCCGCGGCATCCGCCGGGGTTGCATGCCCCTGCATGAATTCGCATTTCGCGACATCGTCGGCCTTGAGCTGCTTCGTCTTCACGGGCAGCCAGAGCGAGGCGGCGGGAATGTAGGTGATGACCATCAGCGCGGCAATCATGGCGCCGAAGAACGGCAACAGGGTTGCCGTGACCTTGGCAATGGTGGTCTTGCCGACGCCGCAGCCGATGAATAGGCAGGTGCCGACGGGCGGCGTGCAGAGGCCGATGCAAAGGTTGGCGATCAGCATGATGCCGAAATGCACCGGGTGCATGCCGAGCGACATGACGACGGGCAGGAAGATCGGCGTGAAGATCAGCACCGCGGGCGTCATGTCCATGAAGGTGCCGACAAACATCAGCAGCACGTTGATGGTGAGCAGGATGACGATCGGATTGTCGGAGAGCCCCAGCAGCGCGGCGCTGACCGTCTGCGGGATGTTGGCCATGGTCATGATCCAGCTCATTCCGGAGCTGGCGCCGATGAGCAGCATGACGACGGCGGTGGTGATGCCCGTATCGAGCAGAATCTGCGGCAGATCCTTCATCGGGATCTCGCGGTAGACCACGACGGAGAGCAAGAAGGAGTAGACCACCGCAATCGCCGCCGCCTCGGTGGCGGTGAAGATGCCGCCGAGAATCCCGCCGATCACGATGATGATCAGCAGCAGGGTGAGGGCCGCATGCCCGAAGCTGCGGAGGATATCGACGAACGAGGAGCGCGCTTCGCATTCATACTTGTACTTGAAGGCAAAATAGCCGCAGACCAGCATAATAAAGAGACCGGTCAGGATGCCGGGAATGACGCCCGCCATGAACATGGCGGCGATGGAGACCGATCCGGCGGCGACCGAATAGACGATCATGATGTTGCTGGGCGGAATCAGCAGGCCCGTGGTGGCGGCGGTGGTGGTGACCGCCACGTTGAATTCCTTGTTATAGCCCTTGCGGTTCATTTCGGGAATCATGAAGCCGCCCACCGAAGAGACCGCCGCGGCGGCGGAACCGGAGATGGAGCCGAACAGCATGCAGGTAAGCGTGTTGACGTAGGCCAGACCGCCCGGCAGGAAGCCGACCAGCGTTCCGGCAAAATCGATCAGCCGCCGCGCCATGCCGCCCCGCCCCATCAAATGGCCGGAGAGAATGAAGAACGGAATGGCCAGCAGCGCGAAGCTGTTGACGCCATTGGCCATCTTGGCGGCGATCACCGTGGAAGGGTCGATTCCTTCGGCCAATACGGCAAAAAAGGACGCCAACGCAATGGCGACGGCGATCGGGACGTTCATGACCAAAAGAAGGATGAAAACGGCGATAAGAATCAGTGCGACGATACCCATTAGTCCAGCCCTCCTTCCGCAACGGACTCCGCATCGAAATCGGCGGCGTCCAGCAACGGCTCCTGGGTTCCGGCGATCGTCTCGACCAGGTTTTCGATGGCGTAGATGACCATGAAGATGCCGGCGATCGGGAGCGCGAGGTAGACATAGCCCATCTTCCAGCCGAGCGCGGGCGTCATCTGCTCCATCGCGAGGGCGTCGGCCACGACGCGGCTACCGCCGTAGACGAAGATCGCAACGGCGAAAAACAGCACCACCAGATGCACGACCACGGCCATCAGCCGCTGCGCGCCGGACTCGAACTTGCCGACGAAATAATCGACGCCGAGATGCCCCTTGAGCCCAAAGGCCACCGCGCCGCCGAGCAGCGACACCCAGATCAGCAGAAACCGCGCGAGCTCCTCCGTCCACTTGGTCTGCTCTCCCAGCACATAGCGGGAAAACACCCCCCAGCAGACATCGAACACCAACAACGCCACGGCGACGATGAGCACCGTATTGAGGGCCCAGGTCATCCACTCCTTAAATTTAACAAGCCCGGCCAACATCACTGGACCTCGGCGATTTTTTTGAGCAGTTCGCGGACTTCCGCGCTCTCGACTTCCGCCAGCATCGGCGCCACCTTGGCGGCGAACGCGGCGACATCGACTTCGTAAACGGCGACCCCTTCGGCCTTCGCCTGCTCCAGGGCTTCCGTCGTCTTTTCCTGCCAGAGCTTGCGCTGGAAAGCGACCGACTCATCGGCGGCCTGCTGGATCCAGCCCTGCACCTGCGGATCGAGCTTGCCCCAAACCTTGGTGCCGATCAGCAGCATGTCGGGAATGCGCGTGTGGCCATCCAACGTGAAATGCTTGCAGACTTCGTAATGTTTGTTCGAGGTGAAGCTCGGCGGATTGTTTTCCGCGCCATCGACCGTCCCCTGCGCCAAGGCGGAATAGAGCTCGCCCCACGAGATCGGCGTCGGGGCGCCGCCCATGGCCTTGACCATGTCGATCGCGGTCTTGGAGTTCATGACGCGGATCTTCAGCCCCTTGAGGTCGTCGGGCGTGCGGATGGGTTTGTTCTTCGTGTAGAAGTTGCGGCTTCCGCCGTCATAGTAGCAAAGGCCGCGCAGGAACTTGGATTCGCCCTGCTGCAGCAATCCCTTGCCGATGGGGCCGGTAAGCACGTTCCAGTAGTGGTCGCCATCGCGGAAAACATAGGGAAGGCTGTAGACCGACATCGCCGGAATAAAGTTTTCCATGGCGGCGGCGGAGGTCTTGGTCATGGCCAAGGAACCGTTCTGCAGCTGTTCGATGCACTGCAACTCGTTGCCGAGCACCGCGCTGGGATAGATGTCGATGGTCACGGTTCCGGCGGAGAGTTCCTCCACCCGCGCCTTCATGAACTCCATGGCCTTATGGACCGGGTGGCCCGTATCGAGTCCGTGCCCGAGCTTCAACACCAGCTGGTTGGCGGCCCCGCCGCCCGAAGCCGACCGCCCCCCCAGATACACCGAGAATCCGGCGGTCGACAACAACGCTCCAACCAGAATTCCCCCCACGAAATACGACAGGCCTCTACTCATGACTTCCCCCAAGTTAAAAGCCACATTTCTACTGTTTCAATCGTTTGAGGTCAAGTAATTCCTCCCGCGAGTTTAGGGCGAAACTTGGTCTAATACCCCGCCGGACAGATGCGCCAGCGAGGCGCACGAGCGCTCCGGTCGTGGGGGGGTTCCGGAATCCGACCAGCTTGTTTCAGCGTCCTATCCCTCGTTCTCGCCCTTCACATAGCCGAAGTTTGCCAGAATGCCGCCGTCGACATACAGGATGTGGCCATTGACAAACCCGCTGGCGTTCGATGCCAGAAACAGCGCCGCGTTGCCGACGTCTTCCGGCTCGCCCCAGCGGCCGGCCGGCGTGCGCATCATGACCAGCTCGTTGAACGGATGGTTCCCCTCGCGGATCGGCGCCGTCTGGGCGGTGGCGATGTAGCCCGGGCCAATGCCGTTGACCTGGATGTTGTGCCGGGCCCATTCGCAGCACATGTTGGCGGTCAGCAATTTCAGCCCGCCCTTGGCGGAGGCGTAGGCGGAGACGGAGTTGCGGCCATAGACGCTCATCATCGAGCACATGTTGATGATCTTGCCGCCGCCCTTTCCGATCATCCCCGGCGCCACGCGCTTGCCGACGATGAACGGGGCGATCAGGTCGACGTCGATCACCTGTTTGTAGTCGGCCACCGGCATATCGAGAATCGGGACGCGTTTGATGATGCCCGCGTTGTTCACGAGAATATCGATCGTCCCGACCTCGTTCTCGATTTTCGAAATCCCTGCGTCGACGTCGGCCTCGTCGGTGACATCGAAGACCGTTGCGAAGACGTCGATGCCCTCTTCGGCAAACGCCGCTTTTGCCGCCGCCAGTTTCGCGGCATCGCGACCGTTGACGCACACCTTGGCGCCGGCTTTCCCCAGCACCATGCCAACCGCCATGCCGATGCCGTGCGTTCCGCCGGTCACCAACGCCACCTTGCCCGTTAGATCGAACAGTTCCTTAATCATATTCTTTCTCCCCCGTTGATAATGCGATGCGCAGCACGATTGTTCCGTCGACCGCCTGGTGAACCGGAACGTCCACCTCCAGGCGCTTGAGCCCCTCGATTCGCCGATCGAGCTCCAGCGGCGGCGGGCACAGCGGCACCACCGACACCGTCAGCTCCGGATGCGAAACGCACCGCAGCTGCAGCTCTTTTCCGTCCTGGCGCAAAACCGCCCCGCCATCGACCGCCTCGCAATCGGCGGTCGTCACCAGTTGCCAGACGATCCGCTTCGTCTTTTCCGAACATTCAATCCGGTCCTCGATCAGCAGCGACGCCGGGCCGGTCTTCGTAAAGCGCCGCACGGCCCGCGCGACGTTGCCGCCATAGACGGCCGTCAAATCAAACGCCGCCTCCGGCCGGGCCCCCTCCTCGAAATCGACCAGCGGCGCAAAGCCATCGACGACGAACGGTTCGTTGTTCACCGTCAGCGTGCTGTGGCCGAAGTTGTTTTTGGTCAGCAGGGTCCAGCGGTCGCTGTTTTGCTTCCGGTTCCACAGATCGAATCCGGTTTTTTCCAACGCGTTGTAGCTCTGGTTGCCCGGGTCGACCGCCCAGCGGACGCCGTCGAGCTCGAGCACGAAAGAGCCCGCATCCATGTTGCCGTGGCTCGTGGTGGCCCGGCCGCCCTTGCCGCCGAAATAGTAGGCGTGTGGATCGTTGTCCGCCCCCCGGAAGACGACGATCGGATTGCTCCCCTCGCCCTTCCAAGCCGTCGGTACCCGTTCGCCGCCCTTCTCCTCGTATTGGGACAGCCAGGCCATGGCGGCGCCATCGAGCCGCGACAGCTTGCCCTGCTCCTTGGCCGGCCGCAAAAACCGCTCCTGCTCAAAGAAGGTTTTGTTGCCGGACTTCGCGGCGAACCAGGCCAGCACGCCATCGCCACTGCGGCTTCGGCGATCCCCGCAATCGGCGAAATTGAAATACCACCCCGACGGCGCGTTGCACAGCGCGCGGAACCGCGCGCTCTCCTTGAAGCCGGGAAATTCGTAGAGGCCGAAATCGCGACCGAACGCACTTTCGAACATCGCGGCCGTCACGACGGAAAAGCCCGTGCCATATTCCCAGTAGGTCGATCCTTCCGGATACACCCCGTCGGGCGCATATTCCACCAACACGTTGGGCATTCCATCCAACGCCCGCGCGATGGTTTTGGCGGCGAGTTCGGGCTCGTCGTCGGCCACCGCGATCGCGGCGGCGATCAACCCGCCGTTGCACACCTGGTTCCAATTGTTATTCCCATACGCCCGGCTCCACCGCTTTCCATCCGCCGGCCAACTGGGATTCAGCCCCTTCTCGATCAACGCCGACTTCGCGAGCGCCACCGTGGAATCCGGCAGCGCCCCAACGGTCCAGTCCAGCGCCAGCGCAACGGCCATCGACATTTCCGCCACGTCGAGAAAGTGCGATGGGTTCCAATCCGAAAACGCGCAGACGGCCAGCAGCTCCTCGTCGATCCGCCGCAACGCCGCCGCGTCCTTTTCGACCAGATAGACCACCCCCAGCATGTTGATGCGATAGAGCATCTCGCGCGAGGTGCCGAGCAAACGCCGGCCAACCATTTTGCGCTTGAGCAGCGGCTGGTCGAAAATCCCGTCGGCATTCAGCCGGATCGCCGCATACCTGCTTTGCAGCACCGGATCGCTTTCGAGCTTCGACTTCAATCCTTCCAGGATCGACGGCGAGAACACCAGGCGCGGATGGCCCTTCGCCAGATGTTGCTGCAGATAGGAAACCGACATGGGGTTGTCGAGTTTCGCCGGCTCGTTGGCAACCGCGGCCATGGCGACGCCGGCGGCCAGCAAAATGGAAAGCCAACGCGCCATCCTACTTCAGGTCCGCGATTGCAATGTGGTCCATGTCGTCGAAGCGCTGGTTTTCGCCGCCCATGCCCCAACAGAAGGTGTAGGCCTTGGTGCCGCAACCGGAGTGGATCGACCACATCGGCGAAATGACCGCCTGCCCGTCGCCAACCACAAGATGCCGCGTCTCGTTGCCGGGCCCCATCATGTGGAAGACCTTCGAGGTTTCATCGAGCCCGAAATAGAGATAGACCTCGGTGCGGCGCTCGTGCGTGTGGCACGGCATCGTATTCCAGACGCTGCCCGGTTCCAGCACCGTGAACCCCATCACCAGCTGGCAACTCTTGATGCCGTTTTCGTGAATGTACTGATAAATCGTCCGCTTGTTGGCATCCTCGACCGTTCCCATCCGAATGGCATTGGCGTCGGCCTTCTTCGCCAGGGTGGTCGGATAGGCGGCATGCGCCGGATAGGAGATCAGGTAAAACTTCGCCGGCGCGGCGGCATCGGCACTCGCAAAGCGGACGGCCTGCGAACCGCGCCCGATGTACAGACCGTCGAGGTTTTCCATGGCGTATTCGGTGCCGTCGACCGTTACGGTTCCGGTGCCGCCGATGTTCAACACGCCGACCTCGCGGCGCTGGCAAAAATAGTCCGCCGCCAGCTCCTTGCCGGCCTCCAGCGTCAGCGGCCCGGTTGTCGGCACCGCGGCGCCGACAATCGCGCGCTCCACTTCGCAGTAGAGCAGATTGAGCGTCCCCGCTTCGAAGAGATCGACCAAAAACGCGTCGCGCAATTCGCCGGTCGTCATCCGCTTGTATTCGTTTTTTCCAACGGTGTATCTAACGTCCATGTTCTTCATCCTTGTTAATTAATCGTTGCCGGAACCCTTCCAGATAGGCGTTCCAATCGGCGGAGGTTTTGATCGCGCCCGCCTTTTCCCATCCGTAGCCGGCATAATATTCAATCCGTCCCTGGGCATCGGTTTGGCCAATGAACAGCGAGTGGGAGACATCCTTCGTCGGCGATTCGACCAGCCTGTATGCCTGGATCTTCGACGGATCCACGACGACGCCGGTACCGACGCCGAAGGATTCAATCGATTCCCAGCAGGCCATCCAGCCCTTCGCCGCATCGCCGATGGCAACGGCCTTGCCGTCGTGGGTCGTGATGCCGATGCAGACCGGCAGATTCGCCGCAGGGGTTCCGTCCTTCGTGAACCGGCACGAGGCATGGAACAGGCGCTGGCCCAATTCGATCGTGACGGTCTTTTCCTCGCCGTAGACCGCGCCGCCGATCTCCTTTTCGTAGGTCAGCTTGAAGACGGACTTTTCCGGCCGGCACGAAACCACTTCTTGTTTCGTGTACGTTTCCAGCGGTTCGCGCTTTCCATTCAGCCAGATGCCCGTTCCGCCGCACCCGGCCGACGAGCCGACGTGATAGGGATCGTTCCCCTCGCCCCAGTCCTTGTGATAGGACTTCGTCTTCATCTGGCCGTACCACGTGTCGATGATCGGATATTCGACGCACTTGAGCCAGCAGTCGATGCCGCTGTTCTCCGTGCCCTCGCGCAGCGCCGGACCGTAGGCGCGGAAGGCGATCAGATCGTTCTCCCAGGCAAAGTCGTCCGACCGTTCCGGCACAAAGCGGCAGAAGGTTGCGGGCTTCTGCGAACCGGCTCCGGCGGGCGACGCAACGCCCAGTAGCAGAAGTAGCGCCGTTGGGATAAAAGTTGTCGCTTTCATGATCTCCAATCTACGCCGCTTTCGCGCCAGTGCAATGCGTCGATCCAACATTTTTCAGTCTTGTTTCCGTTTGAATGCCGGACCTCGCGCCTTCGTTCAACCGACGGGGGGTTCCGGCGATGCCGGAAAAACAAAACGCCGGAGCGGAAATAACCGCACCGGCGTCTTCAACACGATGGAGCGTCGATTACATCCGCAGCGTAAGGTCGAGAATGGCATCGGGGTTTTCGTCCGCAAGCGAATCGAGAACCAGCTTTGCTCCGCTGAAATCCTGGAACGCGGTGTATTCGTCCGGAACCACGATGCAGGCCGCGCCGGCGGTCAGGGCTCCCTTGCAGGCCACTTGCGAGGAGACGACGGCCACGAGGGTAACGCCCTCCTTGTTGCTCTGCTTGAGCATCTTCAGCCAGTCGTCGGCACGCGGAAAGGATTCCTTGACTTCCTCGGGAATAATCAGCTCAACGCCCAACACGTCGAGCCCGAGTTTCGCCATCAGCTTGCGGGCAATCGCTTCCGGCAATGCGGTAAAGGTGACCGCCGGGATTCCGCGGGCCTGCGTGGCCTTGATCAGCTTGGCGAGTCCGGCATCGAGCTCGGCTTCGTTTTCGCAATAGTTGGCGACGGTCTTATCGACCTCGGCAACCGCCTTTTCAATGGCATCGGATTTCTTGCCGGCCAGGGTCAACACGTCGGTGACGGCCTGGCGATGAAGCGGGGACATGCCGGAACGGGAGAACATGACCGGAGTCAGCTCGACCCCTTTGGTATCGACCGCGCTTTTGATCGACGCGAACTCCACCGAGCGGGTCTTGGCCGCGACATATTCCAGTTCAAAGATCAGGGCATGGGTCGTGCCGTTTGCTTTTCTATCAGCGCTCATGAAATGCTTGCTCCTTAATGTAATACAGATGTTTTCTGAAAAATGAGGGCGTAGTGTAGGTAGCTAGGCCCCCAAGGTCAACACCCTATTTTCAAGGGCGGATTGCCCTTTTTACAGCGCGGCGAGCGCGGCGTTGAAGGTTGCGCTCGGGCGCATGGCGGCGTTGGCAAGGGCGTCGTTCGGGCGGTAGTATCCGCCGAGGTCCACTTCCTTGCCCTGGCAGTCGATCAGCTCGGCAAGAATCGTCTGCTCGTTGGCGGCCAGCGCCGCGGCCAGCGGGGCGAAACGCGCCTTCAGTTCGGCATCCCGGTCCTGCGCGGCCAGCGCCTCGGCCCAGTAGAGCGCGAGGTAGAAATGGCTGCCGCGGTTGTCGAGCTCGTTGACCTTGCGCGACGGGGCCTTGTTTTCCGCCAGGAACTTGGCGTTGGCCGCGTCGAGCGCATCGGCGAGCACCTGCGCCTTTTCGTTGCCGAAGACGGCGGCGAGATGCTCGAGCGACACCCCGAGGGCGAGGAACTCGCCGAGCGAATCCCAGCGCAAATGGTTTTCCTTCAGGAACTGCTGGACGTGCTTCGGCGCGGAACCGCCCGCGCCCGTTTCGAACAGGCCGCCGCCGTTCATCAGCGGAACGATCGAGAGCATCTTGGCGCTGGTGCCGAGCTCGAGGATCGGGAAGAGGTCGGTCAGGTAGTCGCGCAGCACGTTGCCCGTAACGGAGATGGTGTCCGCGCCGGCCTTGGCGCGCTCGAGCGTCAGGCGGGTCGCCGCCTCGGGCGCCAGGATCCGGAGGTCCAGCCCTTCGGTGTCGTGGTTCTTCAGGTACCGGGTCACCTTTTCGATCAGCTGCGCGTCGTGTGCCCGGTTTGCGTCGAGCCAGAAGATGGCGGGCGTTCCGGTGGCGCGGGCGCGGGCGACGGCCAGCTTGACCCAGTCCTGGATCGGGGCGTCCTTGGTCTGGCAGGCGCGCCAGATGTCGCCTTTTTCAACCGCGTGCTCCAGCAGCACGTTGCCGGCGGCATCGACGATGCGGACGGTACCGGCGGCGGGCACTTCGAAGGTTTTGTCGTGCGAGCCGTATTCCTCGGCTTTCTGCGCCATGAGGCCGACGTTCGGGACGGTGCCCATGGTGGCCGGGTCGAACGCGCCGTGCTGTTTGCAGAAGTCGACGGTTTCGGCATAGACGCCCGCATAGCAGCGGTCGGGAATGATGAAGTTGGTGTCCTGCTGTTTGCCGTCTTTGTTCCACATCTGGCCCGAGGCGCGGATGGCGGCGGGCATGGAAGCATCGATGATGACGTCGGACGGAACGTGCAGATTGGTGATGCCCTTATCGGAATCGACCATGGCGAGGTCGGGCGCGGTTGCATAGAGCGCGGCAAGATCGGCTTCGATTTCGGCCTTCTTTTCGGCGGAAACCTTTTCGCGCTTGGCGTAGAGATCGCCGATGCCGTTGTTCGGGTCGAAGCCGACCTCGGCCAGCGCGGCGGCGTGCTTTTCGAGCACCGGTTTGTAGAACACCTTCACGCAGTGGCCGAAGATGACCGGATCGGACACCTTCATCATGGTGGCCTTCAGGTGGAGCGAGAAGAGCGTGCCCGCGTCCTTGGTTGCGGCGACCTGCCCGGCCAGGAAATCTTCCAGCGCCTTGGCGCTCATGAAGGTGGCGTCGATCACCTCGCCCGCCAGCAGCGGCAGGCGCTCTTTTAGAACGGTGGTGGTTCCGTCGGCCTGGACCAGTTCGATCTTCGCCGTGGTGGCGTCCGGCAGGGTGACCGACTTTTCATTGCCGAAGAAATCGTTGGCGGACATGCTGGAGACGACCGACTTGGAATCGGCCGACCACGCGCCCATGCGGTGCGGGTTGTTCTTGGCGTATTGCTTGACGGCGGCGGCGGCGCGGCGGTCGGAGTTGCCCTCGCGCAGTACGGGGTTGACGGCGGAGCCTTTCACCTTGTCGTAGCGGGGGGTGGCGGCGGGATCTTCATAGTCCGGCAACGCGTAGCCGAGCGCCTGCAGTTCGGCGATGGCGGCTTTCATCTGCGGGAGCGAGGCGGAAATATTCGGCAGCTTGATGATGTTGGCCTCGGGCGTCTTGGCCAGCTCGCCCAGCTCGGCGAGGGCGTCGCCCACCTGCTGCCCGTCGGTCAGGCACTCGGGAAAGGCGGCGAGGATGCGGCCCGCCAGCGAAATGTCGCGGGTTTCCACGGAAACGCCTGCGGCGGCGGTGTAGGCTTCGATGATCGGCAGCAGCGAACGGGTCGCCAGTGCGGGGGCTTCGTCGGTGATGGTGTAGATGATTTTCGCTTTTTCGCTCATAGGGTTTCTTTCCGTTTCGTTGGATGCCGTCTGAAAAATTGAGTCGGTTTGTCTATGGCAAAGCGGCCGTTATGTCAAGACGGAGGGCGGGCAGGAGGGCCGGAACCCCCTCTTCGGCAACGCGATTTTTCCGCCCGGTTCGCCTGCGGCCATCCCTCTCCCCAAACAAAATCCTTGATACTGTACGTTCGTTCAGTTATCAATATTCCCAACAACAGGAGAAATCCATGCCTCGCAAAATCGACTTATCGGAAAAGATCAACCAGCTCCGCTCGTTCCACGAAGCGGAGGGGCGGGCGCCGAGCTATGCCGAGATGGCGGAGCTGTTCGGCTACCGCTCCAAGAACGCCGTTTACGGCCCCGTCAACAAACTGCTCGAGCTCGGCTACCTCGACAAAAGCACCAACGGCCGCCTGACCCTCACCGCCAAGATCACCGCCGCCACCAAGTTGCTCGGCTCCGTGCAGGCCGGCTTCCCCTCGCCCGCCGAGGAGGAACTCGTCGATACCATCAATCTCGACCAATATCTCGTCCGCCGTCCGGAGGCGACCTACCTGCTGACCGTCAGCGGCGAATCGATGATCGAGGCGGGCATCCAGCCCGGCGACCTCGTGCTGGTCGAAAAAGGCGGCGTCCCGAAACAAAACGACATCGTCGTCGCCCAGATCGACGGCGAATGGACGCTCAAATATTTCGGCAAGGATGCAACCGGGGTCTACCTCGACCCCGCCAACGCAAACTATACCCGCATGCGCCCCGAGCGCTCCCTCTCCATCGGCGGCATCGTCAAGGCCGTCGTCCGCAAATACGACAAGTAAGAAAAATGAGCCCGCAGATAAAGCAGATCGACGCCGGAGCTGTGGCAGGAAGCGGCAATGAACGCCCCGCTGCGCGAATCCGGTGATCGGCGGGCATAACAGGAAAAACAAGCCATGAGAAACCATCAACCCAGCTACAACTCCCTCGGCGGATGCCTCGAAGCCTACTTCGGGGACCGCCGGACGAAGGCGTCGGCCAAGGAATACCGCGAACCCGAGCAAGGCTTCCGAACGATCCCGTTCCAGTCCCTCCCCCTCACGGTCAACTACATGCGCCGCCGCCCCGGCAAATCCCCGGCCCGCCGGCTCTTTGGTTAATATGAGCCCGCAGATCCCGCAGCTGAACGCAGATGAAATAATTTTTCAGAACAATCGGCGTTCATCCGCGTCATCGGCGGGCAGCACCAGGAAGGAGCAGGTAATCCCGAAACTCGAATACGAGCGCATTGTAAACACCAAAAAGAAACCACAACAAAAACATCCTCCCGCAGATCACGCAGATGATCGCAGATGAAATAAATCTTCAGAACAATCTGCGTTCATCCGCGTCATCGGCGGGCAGCACCAGGAAGGAGCAGGTAATGGAACAGTTCAAACACAAGGATGAAACCTACAAAATCCTCGGAGCATGCTTTGAGGTTTACAACGAAAAAGGGTGCGGATTTCTGGAACCGGTCTATCAGGAATGCCTTGAACTCGAACTTGGCTTCCAGAACATTCCGTTTCGCTCTCAAACACCATTAAAACTCAACTACAAAGGCCGCCCCCTCAAACACACTTACGAACCAGACTTCATATGCTTCGAAAACATCGTCGTTGAAATCAAAGCGGTTAGAGAACTTTGCGACGATCATCGGCCGCAACTGCTCAACTACCTGAATGCAACAGACATCGAAGTCGGCCTGCTCGTGAACTTCGGTCACTTCCCGAAACTCGAATACGAGCGCATCGTAAACACCAAAAAGAAACCACAACAATAACGTTCTCCCGCAGATCCCGCAGCTGAACGCAGATGAAATAATTTTTCAGAACAATCGGCGTTCATCCGCGTCATCGGCGGGCAGCACCTTCGAGGGCACCGATTCGTGGACGCACAACACCCCATCATAAACGCCTCCTTTCCGCAGGCCATCCTGCATGTGGACGGCGATGCCTTCTTCACCTCCGTCGAACAGTCGATGCACCCGCAGCTCAAGGGGCGCCCGGTCGTCAGCGGCAAGGAGCGCGGCATTATCGCCTGCGCCAGCTACGAGGCCAAGGCGCTCGGCATCAAGCGCGGCATCGGCCTGTGGGAGGCGCGCAAGATCTGCCCCGAACTCGTGGTTCTGCCGAGCGACTACGAAAGCTACAGCATCTATTCCAAACGCATGTTCGAGATCATGCGGCGCTTCACGCCCGTCGTGGAGGAATATTCGATCGACGAAGGCTTCGCCGACCTCACCGGACTGCGCCGCCTCCACCACCTGTCCTACCGGGACATCGCCCTCAAGATCCAGGAAAGCATCTGCAAGGAACTCGACCTGACCGTCTCCGTCGGCCTCAGCCTTTCGAAGGGGCTTAGCAAAATCGCCTCCGACTACCGCAAGCCGAACGGCATCACCGCCGTGCAGGGACGTCACATCCACCTCTTCCTCCAGCGCATTCCGCTCAACGAAGTCTGGGGCTTCGGCCCCAGCACCGTCGCGCTCCTGCGCAAACACGGCCTGCAGACCGCCTACGACTTCGTCCTGCGCCCCGAAAAGTGGGCGCAGAAACTCTTGGGCAAACCCGGCCTCGAAATCTGGCACGAGCTGCGCGGCGTCAACCTCCTGCCCGTCACGCCCAACCCGAAACCCGCCAACGTCTCCCTCGGCAAAGGCAAAACCTTCACCACCCCGTCGGCCGACAAGGAATTCGTCTATGCCAAGCTGGTGCGCAACGTCGAATCGGCCTTCATCAAGCTCCGCCGCCACCGGCAACGCACCCGGGAGATCCACGTTTCGCTGCGCTTCAAGGACTACAACCAGCTCGGCCTCGGCGCACGGCTCAACCGCGCCACCGACTCCACGCAGGAAGTGCTGCCGATGGTACGCGAGCTGTTCGAAAAAACATTCCGCCCCGGCCATGACTACCGCACCACCCAGATTTGGCTCACCCGTCTGGAGTCGGCGGAAGACACCCAGTTCGACCTGTTCGAGGATCGGCTGAAGATCGAGCGCTTCGAGCGGCTCTCCCAAACCATCGACGGAATCAACGCGCGCTTCGGCAAGCACAAGGTCTGCGCCGGAACCGCGCTGCAGATCCGCGACACCCCCGCCAACGACCGCACCGAACTCCCCTGGCGCAAACAAAACCTGCTCCCCGGCGAAACCGATCGCCAACGCCTCTACCTCCCCCGCCTCAACATCAAAATCTAAATCCAGCCCCCCCGCCGCGACATCGGCCGCTCACTCCGCCCACTTGTATACGCGGATATAATCGACCGCCAGGATCTGCGGGAAGGCGTCCGGGGGGAGCAAATCGGCGCGTTGGCCCGTTTTCCCGAAGAACCGGCCATCAACGGCCACGTTGACGATCAGATGAAACGGCTGATCAAACGGCGCGCGCGGATTATCCGGCGCTGCCGCCGAAACCCATTCATCGGCCGTGCGCGTCTGGCAAAGTTTCCCGTCAACGAACCACTCGATCTTGTCGGGGCCCCACTCGAGGGCGTAAAGATGGAAGGCCTCCGCCGCATTTTTACCGGGGAAGGTGTAGCTATGGGCGAGGTAGGTGTTGCCCGGCCAGGCCCCGCCGAAATGAATCGCGCCCGTCGTCTCATGGATGGCGCTGCCGCGGGACTCCAGAATGTCGATTTCGCCCGACGCCGCCCAGCCGCCGTACGGCGACTCGGTTGGCAACATCCAAACCGCGGGCCAGATGCCCTGCCCCGCAGGCATCTTGGCGCGGACCTCGAAGCGACCATACGTCCACTCGCCCCGTTTCTGCGTCCGGATTCGGGCCGAGGAGTAGGGTTGCGTCTTGCCGTCGCACGTGGTGTGCGGATCCCGGTAGACCGCAAGGTGCAGAAGGCCTTCCTTCACAAAGCAATACTTGGGATCCGTCCGGTAGGCCTGTCGCTCGTTGTTTCCCCCGCCGTAGTTGTTCTCCTCCTTCTCCCATTTGGTGAAATCCAATCCATCCCCGTCGAATTCATCGGCCCAAACCATTACCCACCCCTTCGAACGGGGCACCACCCGGTACTCGCCGGACGGATAGAGCCCGTCAACAACCTCCCCCGTTCCCCGCACGGCGAATCCGACATTTTCCCACTTCCCCCCGACTCTGGTCTGCAGTTGGTAGTACCTGCCCGCCTCGGTCGAGTAGCGAACGGCAACCGCCGGCGAAACGCTCAGTCCGGATTCGGCAGAAGCCCCGGCAACCCGCAACGCGCATAGCAACACCAAGAGAACGGGAACCGACTTATTCGTGTACGATTTAAAAACGTTCATGCTGCTCCCCCGAAAATCACCGTCTCCATGCCCTTCAAAACCTCATGCGCCGCCATGGCCATGAACTCCGCCGTCAGTTTTCTTTTGTACTGTTTCATGCCGCTATCCTTCTCATTTTTGGACTCCTGCGGCAAATCCAACTTAGCCCGTGCTCTAAAAATCCCGGACCACTTCTTTAGGGCGGCGGTCAAATCCGCGACGTTACCCTTCTCGTTTTTTAAGTGGATTTCGTGCGCGGAATAAAACTAGCATGCGGCCTCCATTTACAGCTCTCACCCCAAACGGAAACCGATCATGAAAAAGTTTATCCTTCCCACTCTCTGCTTGCTCGTCGCCCTCCCGAGCGCCCGTGCACAGGAAAACACGGGCTACCGCAAGCCTTCCGCCGAAATCCTGAAGCTGGTCGATGTGCCGCGGGCGCCGAGCGTTCAGATGGATCGCGCGTTGGAAAGCATGGTGTTGCTCTATCGCGACGCCTACAAAACCATCGAGGAGCTCTCGCAACAGGAGCTGCGGCTCGGCGGACTTCGGATCGACCCGCAGGCCAACATCGGAAGCCGGACGACCTATTACACCAACTTGAAGGTGCGGCATCTCAACGACGCCGGCAGCGAACCGCGCCAGGTTGCGGGCCTGCCCCCCGCCCCGAAACTGAGCAACCTTATCTGGTCGCCCGACCAAACGAAGATGGCGTTCACGCACACGACCGCCTCCGGAGTGGAGGTCTGGATTCTCGATCTGGCCACCGCCACCGCACGGCGGCTGACGGAGGCGCGCGTCAACGCCAACCTCGGCGATGCGATCAACTGGTTCAAGGATGGCGAAGCCCTGCTGGTTAAAATGCTTCCCGCCCAAAGAGCGGCGCTGATCGACCAGAAACTGGCCGTGCCTTCGGGGCCGACCATCTCGGTGGCCGACGGGAAGAAGGCCCGCAACCGCACCTATCAGGACCTGCTGCAAAACAAGGTCGACCAGCATAACTTCAAGCTGTTGGCCACCTCGGAAATCCACAAGATCCGGCTGGATGGTTCGAGCGAGCGCTGGATGGGCGGCGCGATGTATCGGGGAATCGATTTCTCGCCCGACGGCGCCTACGTGTTGGTGACCACGATCGCGGAGCCCTTCTCCTATCTGGTTCCCTACAGCCGCTTCCCGTCGGTCACCACGGTGTACACGAAAGACGCGGCACCGGTGGCCACCGTGATGGAGGTTCCCCTGATCGAGGATCTGCCGAAGGGCTTCATGGCCACCCGCAAAGGCCGCCGGAACATGGACTGGCGGAGCGATCGGCCGGCCACGCTGGTGTTCGTCGAGGCGCTCGACGGAGGCGACCCGGATAACGAGGTGGAATTCCGAGACGAGGTGAAACAGCTCGAGGCGCCCTTCACCGGCGCGCCGGTCGCCCTGCTCAAAACCCGGAACCGTTTCCGCGGGCTCGTCTGGGGCGACGACCACACGGCCCTGTGCACCGACACGTGGTGGAACACGCGAAACGAAAAGACCTACCTCTTCGATCCGGCCGCGCCGGAAAACGAACCGACCCTCCTGTTCGACCACAACTCGGAAGACAAGTATGGCGATCCCGGACAGTTCGTGACCAAACGCACCGAACGGGGCGAGCGCTTGCTGGTCCGCCAGGGAAACCGCCTCTACCTGCTCGGCGCGGGCTACACGGAAGAGGGCCAGTTCCCCTTCCTCGACGCGCTTGATCTGGAATCGGGCACGCGCGAGCGGCTCTATCAATCGGCCTACACCAACCGCCTCGAAAACCTGATCCAGTTCGACGCCGACCGGAACCGGTTGCTGACCCGCGAGGAGTCGCCGACCGACTACCCCAACTATTGTTTCCGCCATCTCGCCGACAACACGGTCGAGCGGATCACCTCGTTCGAGAATCCATATGAAAGCCTGCGGACGGTACACAAGGAGGTCATCAACTATACCCGCGACGACGGCCTGCCCCTTTCGGGGACGCTCTACCTGCCCGCCGACTGCGACAAAGACGCGGCGCAAAAAGCCCCGATGCTCCTCTGGGCCTACCCCAGGGAATACAAAGACATGTCCAGCGCCGGGCAAATCACGTCCAATCCCAACCGGTTCACCTACCTCCACTACGGGTCGCCCATCTTCTGGGTGGCCAAGGGATACGTCGTGCTCGACAACGCCGCCTTCCCGATCGTCGGCGAGGGCGAGGACGAGCCGAACGACACGTTCCGCACGCAACTCGTCGCGAACGCGAAGGCCGCGATCGACGCGGTGGACGCGCTGGGTTACATCGACCGCAGCAAGGTGGCCGTGGGCGGCCACAGCTATGGCGCGTTCATGGTCGCCAACCTGCTGACCCACTCCGACCTGTTCGCGGCGGGGATTGCGCGCAGCGGCGCATACAACCGCACGCTGACCCCCTTTGGCTTCCAGCGCGAGGAGCGCGACTATTGGGAAGCGCCGGAGGTTTACAACGCGATGTCGCCTTTCATGCACGCCGACGAAATGAAAACCCCGTTGCTGCTGATCCATGGCGAGGCCGACAACAACTCGGGCACCTATCCGATGCAGAGCGAGCGCTACTTCAACGCGCTCAAGGGGCTCGGCGCCACGGTTCGGCTGGTGCTGTTGCCCAAGGAAAGCCACGACTACCGGGCGAAGGAAAGCATTCTCCACCTGCTCTACGAAGAGGAGCAGTGGCTGCAAAAGCACGTGCAATAGGCGAATTCGCACACGGGTGAAAACACGGCGCAGAGCACCGTGCTACGTAGAACGCTGCTCCGCGCCGTTTTCGCAGCCGGGTTCCACTCCCCGACAAAACGTCGCATCTACGCCAAACGGCCCCATTGCCAACCGCGCACGGAGTTGATCAGATAGATCTCCTCCGCGGCCCGCAGGTCGTCGAGGGTCACGATTCCCTCTTCGATCTCGCCCGCTTTCAGCAGATGCGCCCGGAAGGTGCCCGGCAGCAAGCCGCACGCCACGGGCGGCGTAATCATTCGGTCGCCTATGCGCACCACCACGTTCGCGATGGTGCTCTCCGTCACCTCGCCCTTTTCATTCCAGAGGATTACGTCGTCATGGTCGGGGAAGTCCGCCTTGGCGGTTTCGTAGACCGCTCGGTGCGTGGTTTTGTGGTAGAGGAAAACATCTTGGGAATTGACCGGCCTCTTGGCGATGGCCATGCGAACGGGAGCGACGGCCCCCCGGGCCGTCCGCGGCGCGCCCGGAAAGCACGCCCCTCCCTCCATCGCAAACGCCTGCACCTCGATGGCCCCGTCGCGGGAGACCAGCAACCGGAGCCGCATTATCACACGTTTAAACGTGTGGGTTTTTTCCTCGAGCACCGAGAGCAGGCCGTGCAATTCGAGCGGAATGTCGAAGTAAGCCGCCGATTTGGCCAGGCGCTGCAGGTGCTCGTCGAGCAGGAAGATGCCGGCGTCCGGCGCCCACAGCATGGTTTCGAGCAACCGGAATTCCGGACGCGGCTGGGTCAGCACCCGCGCCTTGGTGAGCGTTTCCTCGTATTCCGACCCGGCATCGGAATCCCAGACGATTCCGCCGCCGACGCCGAACTCCAACGAACCGTTTTGGATCAGCGCCGTGCGGATGGCGACATTGAAGCAGGCCTCGCCCCGCGGCGAGATGAAGCCGATGGCACCGGTGTAGATTTTGCGCGGCGAGGTTTCGAGCTCCGCGATGATCTGCATCGTCTTGGCTTTCGGCGCGCCCGTGATCGACGCACACGGGAACAACGCCTCCATCACCTCAACCAAACCAACCGATCTTTCATCGCGCCAAGCCGCCAAGCCGCCAAGTAGGTTTTCAGGATTCTTTGCGGCTTTGCGGCTTTGCGCGAGCTCCCCCTTCACGGTGGAGGTCATCTGCCAGACGGTGGGATATTTTTCGACATCGAACGTGCTGAGGGTTTCGACGCTGCCCGGTTCGGCGACGCGACCGATGTCGTTGCGGATCATGTCGACGATCATGATATTTTCGGCGCGGTCCTTTTCCGACGCGCGCAAGGCTTCGGCCTGGTTCCAGTCGTCGGCGAAGGTCAGACCGCGCCGCGCGGTGCCTTTCATCGGACGCGCAAGAATCCGCCCGTGGTTGAAGCTGAAAAACAGCTCGGGCGAGGCGGAGCAGATCGAAAAGTCATCGGTCTCGACGAAGGCGGCATATTCCGTTTTCTGGCCTTTCACCAGCTCGTAAAAGAAGGCCCAGGGGTCGCCGGAAAACCCGGCGTTGAGCCGGTAGGTATAGTTCACCTGATAGGTTGCGCCCTCGGCAATGCGCGCTTTGATCTCGCCGATCGCCGCGCAGAATTCCGGTTTGGTGACGGAGGGTTTGAGTTCGCCGATTTCGAAATGGGCGGCCGGCGGCTCCGCGATGTCGTCCAAAACATCGGGCGCTTGGAACAGACCGATGCAGAGGAGCGGGAAGCCGTCCGCAGCGTGCGTCGTCAGGGCGGCATCGAAGGCGGGCGCCGCTTCGTAGGAGAGGAATCCGGCGGCGAACAGTCCGGAATTCTCCGCCGCGCGCAGCATCGGCACCACCTGATCGATGCGCTCCGCCCGCAACACCTTTTCCGGATTGCTGAAACGGAGCCACCGTCCCGCATGTTTCAAAACGACTTTCACAATTTCTTTCCCTGAGGCCTCTGCTCAATCAATCGGGGGAACATCACATATTTACCTTGCCCAACAAAGCCGTATGTCGGCAAATAGTGGCTCCTATGAACGACACAGCACACAACACCATCGAAGGTACCGTTTTCAACATCCAGCGTTTTTCATTGCACGATGGACCGGGCATCCGCACGACCGCGTTCTTGAAGGGCTGCCCGCTGCGCTGCCGCTGGTGCCACAATCCCGAAAGCTTTCTGGAAACGCCGGAACTGCTCTACACCAAAGACCGCTGCACCGGATGCGGCACCTGCGTTCCGCTTTGCCCCGAGAAGGCCATCACTCTGGTGGGCGAAAAGATCCGGATATCGCAAACCTGCACCCATTGCGGAATCTGCACGGCCGCTTGCCCCGCGAACGCCCTGGTCATCTCCGGGGAAACCATGACGGCGAAAGCCGTTGCCGGCCGGCTGGCGCGCGACCGCGTGTTCTACGAAGAATCCGGCGGGGGCATCACCCTCTCCGGCGGCGAACCGTTGGCGCAGCCCGAATTCGCGATCGAGATCCTGCGGCGTTGCAAAGCGTTCGGGCTCCATACCGCGCTCGACACCTGCGGCTTCGCGGAAACCGGGACGATACTCCAGGCCGCCGCCCACACCGACCTTTTCCTGTTCGACTTCAAACATCCGGATTCCGCCCTGCACGAAAAGTACACGGAAGTCCCCAACGAACTGATCATCGAAAACCTCAAGGCGCTGTGCGCCCAAGGCAGCGACGTCCTCGTCCGCCAACCGATCATCCCCGGGGTCAACGATGCGCCGGAAACGATCAAGCAAACCGGAGCGGTGCTCGAGGCCTGCGGCGTCCAGCGGCTCCAGCTGCTGCCCTACCACGCCTTGGGGGTCAGCAAGCGAAACAAACGGATATATGATAACGCAGGAAGGGATTTCAGTATTCCTTTACCTAATCAAATGCTTGAAATACGGGCCGTTCTCGGCAAGTTTTCTTTCACGACCATCCTTGGAGAATGAAGAATGAACGAACGTGTAGCCAATTTACGAAAAAACAGCCTTGAAGCCATCCCGCACATCTCGCCGGAACGCGCCCGCCTCGAAACCGAGGTGTATCGCCAATATGGCGACACCCTGCCGATTCCCGTCCTGCGCGCCCGCGTCTTCGAAAAAATCATGTCGGAGAAGAAGATCGCCATCGCCGACGGCGAGCTGATCGTGGGCGAACGCGGCGAATGCGCCGGCGCCACGCCGACCTTCCCGGAGCTTTGCTGCCATACGATGGAAGACCTCGACATCATGAACCGCCGCGAAAAGATTTCGTTCAAGGTGTCGCCCGAAGCCCGCGAGTTCCACGAAACCGTGGTCATTCCCTTCTGGAAAGAGCGCGCCCTGCGCAACCAGATCGTCTCCTCCATGACCGACGAGTGGCGCGACTGCTACCAAGCCGGAATCTTCACCGAATTCATGGAGCAGCGCGGCCCCGGCCATACGGTGGCCGACGACAAGATCTACCGCAAGGGATTCCGCGACTTCCAGCAGGACATCCTCGATTCCATGAATGCCATCGGGGACGATCCGGCCCGGAAAGCCGAGCTCGAAGCCATGATGATTACGTCCGAGGCGATCATCACCCTCGGCCGCCGCTATGCCGAGCTCGCCGAAGCAATGGCAGCGCACGAAACCGATTCCGTCCGCAAAGCGGAGCTCGAAACCATCGCCAAGGTTTGCCGCCGCGTGCCCGCCGAAAAGCCGCGCACCTTCCACGAAGCGTTGCAGATGTACTGGTTCGTCCACGTCGGCGTGATTACCGAAATGAACAACTGGGATTCCTTCAACCCCGGCCGCCTCGACCAGCACCTGATCCCGTTCTACCGCGAAGGGGTCGCCGAAGGATCGCTCGACGAAGAAAAGGCCAAGGAACTGCTGCAGTGCCTGTGGGTGAAGTTCAACAACCACCCCGCCCCGCCGAAGGTCGGCATTACCCTCAAGGAGAGCGGCACCTATACCGACTTCGCCAACATCAACAGCGGCGGCCTGACCGTCGACGGCGAAGACGGCGTCAACGAAGTGACCTGGCTGGTGCTGGACGTGATCGACGAAATGCGCCTGCTGCAGCCCAGCTCCAACGTGCAGGTCAGCCGCAAGAATCCGGACGAATTCATCAAGCGTACCGCCAAGATCGTCCGCAAGGGCTGGGGCCAACCCGCGTTCTTCAACGCCGACGCGGTGGTCGAGGAAATGCTGCGCATGGGAAAAACCCTCGAAGATGCGCGCTGCGGCGGCACCAGCGGCTGCGTTGAAACGGGCGCTTTCGGCAAGGAATCGTACATCCTGACGGGCTATTTCAACCTGCCCAAGGTGCTGGAGATCACCCTGAACAACGGCATTGATCCCATGACCGGGAAGAAGCTCGGCATCGAAGCGCCGTTCTCCACCTACGATGAATTGATGGACGCCTTCAAAAAGCAAATGCACCACTTCATCGAAATCAAGGTGGCGGGCAACAACACCATCGAAAGGCTCTATGCGGAGCAGATGCCGGTTCCCTTCCTCTCCACCATCATTTCCGACTGCATCTCGAACGGGATGGACTACAACGCGGGCGGCGCGCGCTACAACACGATGTATATCCAGGGTGTCGGCATCGGCACCATGACCGACAGCCTCTGCGCCATCCGCAAGCAGGTCTACGAGGAGCAGAACGTTTCGATGGACGAACTGCTCAAGGCGCTGGACGACAATTTCGAAGGACACGCCGATCTCCACAACAAGCTCTACAACCAGTCGCCGAAGTACGGCAACGACGACGATGAGGCCGACACCGTGATGCGCGCCGTCTTCGACGCGTTCCACGACGAAGTCGCCGGCCGGCCCTGCATGAAGGGCGGGAAGTATGCCATCAACATGCTGCCGACGACCTGCCACGTCTACTTCGGCTCCGTGATCGGCGCCACGCCGTGCGGACGCAAAGCGCGCCTGCCGCTGCCCGAGGGCATCTCGCCCTCCAAAGGCGCGGACCGCAAAGGCCCGACGGCGGTCATCCAGTCGGCGGCCAAGATGGGCCACCTCGACACGGGCGGCACGCTGCTGAACCAGAAGTTCACCCCGCAGGTGATGGCCGGGGAGCGCGGGATCGACAACATGAGTGCCTTGGTGCGCGCCTATTTCCGGATGGACGGACACCATATCCAGTTCAACGTGGTCGACCGCCAAACCCTGCTCGATGCGCAGAAGCATCCGGAGGAATATTCCGACCTGATCGTGCGCGTCGCCGGATACAGCGACCACTTCAACAACCTCGACAAGGTTTTGCAGGACGAAATCATCGCCCGCACCGAGCAGGATTTCTGCTGACGGCTATCCGGCCAGCACGATCAGCATGGCGCCGATCAGAATGCCGAGCAGGACCCAGCCCTTCTTGCGCTTGTTGCGCTCCTTGAACAGGAGCGCGCCGGCCGTGAATGAAATCAGCACGCTGCAGCGCCGCAACACCGACATGATCACGATCAATGCATCGGGTTCGGACACGCCGATGAAATAGACGAAGTCGGCGATCAGCAGGAAGGTGCCGATCAGCGGAATGGTCCAGCGCCACTGGAACGGCGTCGTTTTTTTGCGGTTCGGCCACCAGAGCAGCCCGTTGAGCGCGGTGAAGAAAACGGCGAGATAGATGAAATACCACGCCAGCACCTGCACCGCCGACAGGCCGACCTCATGCAGCAGCCATTTGTCGTAAAGCGTGCTGCAGGTACCGATAAACGTGGCGAAGAAGATCAAGCCCACCCATTTGTCGCGCAGAAAGAGGATGCCCTCCTCGCGCCCGAGCAGCGAAAACAAAAAATAGCAGCCGAAGATCAAGCCCATCCCGGTCCACTGCATCGGCGACGGTTGTTCGTGGAAAATCAGGATGGCCCCGATCAGCGTCCAGACGGGCCCCGATGCGCGGATCGGCGACACGATCGAGATCGGCAAATGTTTCAGCGCAAAATAGGCGCAGGTCCACGAGGTGCCGACGATCAGCGATTTGATGGCGATATAGCCGTGCCAGCCCAACGGCATCGGGGCGACGTAAAACAGCGAACCCTCCAACGCGTGCGGGGCGAACCGCGACAACAGAACCATCGGAAGCACCAGCAGCACGCTGGCGGAATTCGAGAAAAACAGGGTAGGTAAAACCGCGTTATGATTCAGCGACTGCTTCTTGCAGAGGTCGTAGACCCCCAGTAACACCATCGAAACCAACCCCATCCATACCCACATTTTACCTGTTTCCTTCCGCGTTCATTGTGCAAAAGGCGCGGACAATAGCGGCTTGCCTTCGCAATGCAAATCAAATACCTTCCCACGCCTTTGAAACAACGATGGAGCAAGTCATTATGAAAACCGGACTTATTGGATGGCGCGGCATGGTCGGCTCGGTGCTGATGGACCGCATGCGCGCGGAAAACGATTTTGAAGGCATCGACCCCGTCTTCTTCACCACCTCGCAGGCGGGACAGGCCGCGCCGAACGTCGGCAAGGGCGAATCGGTGCTGCTCGATGCGTTCGACCTCGACGCGCTGATGGCGATGGACGTGATCATCACCTGCCAGGGCGGCGACTATACCACCCAGGTTCATCCCGCGCTGCGTGCCAAGGGCTGGGACGGCTACTGGATCGATGCCGCCTCCACGCTGCGCATGGCCGGCGACGCGGTCATCATTCTCGACCCGGTCAACAACCCGGTGATTGAAAAAGCGCTGGCCGACGGCAAGAAGGATTTCATCGGCGGCAACTGCACCGTGAGCCTGATGCTGATGGCGATCGGCGGTCTCTTCAAGGCCGGGCTGGTGGAATGGGTCTCTTCGATGACCTACCAGGCCGCCTCCGGCGCGGGCGCCCAGAACATGCGCGAGCTGCTCAACCAGATGGGCTCGCTCAACCGGTGCGTTTCGGAAGAGCTGGCCACCCCATCGTCGGCCATTCTCGACATCGACCGCAAGGTAACGGCGCAATTCGGCGCGGAAGATTTTCCGACCGAGCAGTTCGGCGCACCGCTGGCGGGATCGCTGATTCCGTGGATCGACAAGCCGGTGGACGAGGGCCAGACCAAGGAAGAGTGGAAGGGCTACGCCGAGACCAACAAGATTCTGCAGAACGATCCGCTGATCCCGATCGACGGGCTCTGCGTGCGGATCGGCGCCATGCGCTGCCATAGCCAGGCGCTGACCATCAAGCTGAAAAAGGACATCCCAGTCGAGGAGATCATGGAAATCCTGCGCAACGACAACGAGTGGGTGGATGTGGTCGACAACAACAAGCAAGATACGCTTGCGCGTCTGACTCCCGCCGCCGTTTCCGGAACGCTGACCGTGCCGGTCGGCCGCATCCGCAAAATGAAGATGGGGCCGGAATACGTGGCCGCCTTCACCTGTGGCGACCAGCTCCTCTGGGGCGCGGCCGAACCGCTGCGCCGGATGCTCCGCATCCTGCAAAAGTAGCACGGGCGCCCGGCCGTTCGCCGGAAAGCAAACGCTTGCGCACCGTCGAAACCCCGCGATCCAACATCGCGGGGTTTTTTATTTCCCCTTCAACTGAATCGCCAGCGACTCCTCCGCCCACGCGATCAATTCCTCCGGTTGCTCAAAGACATCGGCCGGCAGTTCCCAGAACGACATGGTCATCGGCTTGTCTTCCCAGGGCTTGAACGGTGCCGACCCGGCGGCTTCATACTTTGCCCGATTGGTCGCATCCACCTTCAGATAGACGACATCGTTGGCCACCAGCCCAAACATTTTTCCTTGGCGATACAACCCGGCACCCCCGAACATTTTCCGCACCGACACATCACCCCAGCTCGAAAATTGATCGAGCACATATTCGAGAAACTCATTCGATACCGACATAGCCTATTCCTCCGCGCCGTTTAATTCCGCGTGCCGGAAACAATCGATCGTATGGTCGTTCACCATGCCCATCGCCTGCATCAACGCATAGCAGGTGGTGGAGCCCACGAAGGTGAAGCCTGCCTTCTTCAACGCCTTTGCCATCGCGTCCGATTCCGGCGTTGTTGCCGGGACCTGCTTCATGGATTCCCACCGGTTGAAAATCGGCCGCCCGCCGACGAACGACCAAAGGAAGGCATCGAGCGAACCGTGTTGTTCCCGAACTTCGAGAACCCGCCGGGCATTGTTGATGGCCGACTTGATCTTGCTTCGGTTGCGGATGATCCCCGCGTCCTTCACCAGCCGTTCGACGTCCTGCTCGGTATACGCCGCGACCTTTTCGATCTCGAAATGGTCGAATGCCCTGCGATAGTTTTCGCGCCGTTTAAGAATCGTGATCCAGCTCAGTCCGGCCTGCGCGCCTTCGAGCACGATTTTTTCATAGAGCTTTCGGTCATCGTGCTCCGGCACCCCCCACTCTTCATCGTGGTATTCCAGATAGAGCGGATCCGTTGTCAACCATGCGCAGCGTGTTTTCATTGTTCCTTCCCAACCCGGCGTAGCCGAAGCCAAACGTTGTCTTCCATCCTGGTCCTCCTTTAGACGGCGCAGCGGTCCGTGCTACGTCGTTGAATGGCACCGCAACGCCCGGGCCAGCGGGCATAGGTCGCGATCAACGTCGGTGCCGCGGCGATACCCCGCGAGAATCTTTTTGGACTGCGCGGCCAGTTCGCGGCGGACCTCGCGGCGGCGCCCCTTGACGAGCGGGATGCGCATGCTGTCGTAGGCGGTGGTTTGGTGCCGCATCCAGGCGATGACGGCGGCGGCCGCGCGCTCCTCGATCGGGATGCGCTCGGTGCGGGCGACGGTGCCGCTGCCGACGGGCACGGCGTGTTCGCAAATCCGCTTCGCCATCGTTTCCGCTTCGGACTGATAGCGCGGATGGAAATCGAGCCACTTCAACACGGCCTCATTAAAGCTGATTTCATATTCGGCCTGCTTCGTTTCGCGGCGCTTCAGGTCGGCTTCGCGCTTTTTGGCATAACCGGGGTCGGCGCGTTTTTCGGCGACGATGCGTTTGGCCTCGGCGATCTTTTCGGCGGACGCCCAGACGCCGTCGGAAAAGATTTTCCGCCCCTTCTTGCGGGTGGCGGTCCAGGTGGGACCGAGGCTTTTGAGGGTTTTCGTGACGGCGGCATCGCCGGGCTTTAGGCAGTCCCATCCTGCGGGAATATCCAGTTTCTTGTTCTGTTTATCCCAGACGAAGCGGTGGTACGGGCTCGGGGAAGAAGTCACGAGCAGCGTTTGGTTTTCAGGTCGTTCCATAGTGCGAAACAACCTATCAAAAAGCGGATCGCCCCGTCCACCCCGGGTTGGCGCCGAGTGCGAATTTCCACTTTCCGGCCCGAAGACATTGCGGCGCGTTTCCCGAAGGAGTATCAATCTTCCCCATTAATCATTTCAAAAAAAGGACATCGATCATGGCTTGGAGCAAAAATTGGGATATGACGTCGTACTTCCCCGAATTCGGCGGAGCAGCCTACCAAACGCACCTGCAGGAACTGCAACGGAGCATGGAGCAGCTGGAGACCGACTCCAAAGCCGCCGGACGCATGGCAACGGATAACCTCGATGCCTGGGTTGAACTCTTTCTGCTGAACGAAAAAATCATGGGCGACTTCTCCCACGTCGCCTCCTATGTGGGTTGCCTGGCGTCCGCGGAGGTGGGCAACGAGGCGTATAAGCAGGCCGAAGCGCAAATCTCCAAGTTCGGTGCGATCTATTCAAAATCGCTCGCCACCATCGTGGACGCCCTGAAGGCCGTGGACGATGCCACCTTCGATGCACTGCTCCGGCGGCCGGAGCTTGAGGGGGCCGGCTTCTTCTTGCTGCGCATGCGGCAGAACGCCATCAAGACCATGTCGCCCGAACAGGAAGTGTTGACCGCCGAACTGGGCGTGGACGGCATGTCCGCCTGGGGGCGGCTCTACAGCGAGACGAGCGGACGCCTCCGCTTCGATCTGCCCGGCGCGGACCAACCGACGCCGATGTCCATGAAAGTCTCCCTGCTGGAAAGCCCCGATGCCGCCGTGCGCAAAGCCGTGCTGGAAAATTCCAACGCGGCCTGGGACGAGGTTTCCTATGTGACCGCCGCGGCGCTGAACGCCATTGCCGGAACGCGGCTGACGCTGTATGGCAAGCGCGGCTACGACGGCTTTCTGGAAAAGCCGCTACACGATGCGGCGGTGTCGGCCGAAACGCTCGACGCCATGTGGGGCGCGGTGGAGGTGAACCGGACGGTTGCCTGGTCCTACCTGAAGAAAAAAGCGGAACTGCTGGGCAAGCCCGCCTTGGGATTCGAAGATCTCAGTTGCCCGTTGCCCCAGGGCGCGGAGAAAAAATGCAGCTGGGACGAGGGCGTCGATCTGGTGCTGAGCGCCTTCAACGCGCGCTATCCGGCCCTCGGTGAATTCGCCGAATCGATGATCGCGAACAACCGGGTGGAATCCGAGCAGCGAACGGGCAAGCGCCCCGGCGCCTACTGTTCCGGCACGCTTAAAAACCGCGAGTCGCGCGTATTCATGAACTATGGCGGCGGACTCGGCGACATCTCCACCCTCGCCCACGAACTCGGCCACGCCTTCCACAACTTTGTGATGAAGGACAAACGCCCCATGGCCGCGCGCTTCCCGATGACGCTGGCCGAGACCGCCTCCACCTTCGCCGAGCGGATCCTGCAGAACGAACTGCTGGAAAACCCCGCCGCCTCCAAAGCCGAAAAACTGCAGGTGCTCACCACCCGCCTGAACGACGCCGCCGTGTTCCTGTGCAACATCCACATGCGCTTCGTGTTCGAAAAGGCGTTCTATACCGAGCGGCAGCAGGGCGAGGTTTCGGTGTCGCGCCTCAAGGAACTGATGCTCCAGGCGCAGCGTCAATGCTATGGGGACGCGCTGGATCCGGAGAGCCTCGACCCCATGTTCTGGGCCTCGAAGATGCACTTCTACATCACGGGCGTCTCCTTCTACAACTTCCCCTACACCTTCGGCTACCTCTTCAGCCTCGGCCTGGCCGCCGACGTCGGCCAACGCGGCGCGGATGGCATGCGCCAATACGAGGAGCTCCTGAAACTCACGGGCACCGACACCTGCGAAGGCGTCGCGCAACGCGCGCTCGGCA
>NZ_JBFJYW010000006.1:0-27788 GCF_041622395.1 Pontiella sp.
CTGCGACCCTCCAGCCGCCAATTCGTGGAGCAGGCATCCTTGCCTGCTCAAGGGCAGGCAGGGATGCCTGCCCCACAGTCGCAGAGACAGGCAGGATGCCGGTCCTACTTTCCATGCAATCGCCGAAACGTATGAAGTGGAGGCAGAAAAATGGGGCGGCAGAAACATTTCGGCGCGTCGGGTTATAAACCGAAATCCGGGAATGGAACCACGGATGAACTCAGATGGACACCGATCCTCCATGAGATCTGGAGTTTGTCCCGCTCACCCGCCGGAGGAAGAGCCTGTTCATGCATCTGTGTTTATCCGCGTTAATCTGCGGTTCATTTACTTTTCTACGGTGCCGTGCCCGGTTGGTTTGCCTTCGGACTACCGCCACATTGAGCGCAAAGCTTCGCAATAAACCACCCATCAGGCAATCCCCGGATTCAGGGATGATGCGTAAAATCGCCCAACCGCAATGATGCCCCGGAATTTCTCTTGAAGAATCGGGCAACAACAAACACTATTTTCGGATGAATTTCATCTTCCGCACCTACCCATCGCATCCGTGGCTCGCCGACTGGACCTTCGAACCGCGCGGTTGCAATTCCTCGATGCGCGAAAACAGCCCCGGTCTCTTTTTCCGGGCGGCGGAAACCGTGGGGCGGATCGCCCCCAGCATCGACACCCCGGAATGGGTACTGCAGATCCCGATCCCGCAGAACAGCGGCATCAATGTCCTGTTCAATGGCTTCTGCGCCTATTTTTCCCGCAAGAAGGATCATCGCGGCGCCGAGGTGCTGGTTCCCGAACCCGGCGTGCTTTGGGGCCGTACCACCGGGATTCCCGGCGTTACCCTTGCCGCCGAGTTGCCGATCGAAACCGCCGACGGCGTCCAGTGGCTGGATTGCGACTCCACCCCGGCCTTGCTCGCCATCCGGGGCGACCGCTTCTGCCTCGTGACCAAGATGCGGCTGAAAAACGATGCCATGCGCCTGGCGAAAAGCTACCTTGCCCGCGATTTCGAAGAATTGGTGACGCAGGAGCTGGCCGCCCGCGACGGCGCCAAGAAGCTGTTCGAGGACATGGCGCACCACGACGCGCTCGCCGTCATCTCGGCCGAATCGATGATGAAGGCGCTGCGCCCGGCGGAGGGCAATATTCCGTTGCCCTGGAGCCAGTCGTCAACCCACGGCGTTGCCGGACTCGACGTCAACGAACTGATCCCGCTGGTCCAGGCCTGGCGACTGATCGACCCCGCCATTGCCGAACAACTAATCAGCTGCGCGCTGAAGCTCCAGACCAATGCCGGAGCCATCCCCGTCTTCTTCTCCCCGCACACGACCTATTCGGTGATCGAGGCCCCCAAACCCCTGCTCGCCAAAGCGATCGAGGCGGTCTGGGAGATCAGCCGAAACGACGGATTTCTGGAAACCGTCCTGCCACTCGAGCGGCGCCACCTGCAGTGGCTGCTTCATCATTTCGACCCGAAGAAAAAAGGCATCCATTGCTGGAAGAGCAAGGAAGAGTGCGTCGTGCCGGGGCTCTATCAATCCGATCTGGCGACGGTCGACTTGACGGTGTTGCTCCTGACGGAAATCGATGCGCTGAACCGATTGCGGGGGCAATGCGCCCGCTACCGGGCCGACGCCGACTATTTCGCCGAGGAGCGCGCCCAACTCGTGCACAACCTCAACAACCAGTTCTGGAACGAGGCCCACTCCGCCTTCGACAAAGCCTATCTGCGCGACAACGAGCGCATTCTCGGGGGCTTCCCGTCCTTCCTTCCCCTGCTCTGGAACCAGCTGGAATCCGGCCGGAAAAACATGATCCTCGACCCGATCCACGAATCCGGTTTGCTGCCCGGCGGACTCAGCGTCCTGAGCTGGCGCAAATCGGCGATGGACGACGATTCGTTCCCGATTCTCCAGCAGCTGCTCACCTTCCAGGCGCTGCAGATTTCCGACCCCAACGGTTCGTTGCTCCTCGACTTTTCGCGCATCACTCTCCAGGGATTCGTAGAGTGGCATACCCTGTCGCTGGAGAAGGACCACCGCCTCTCGATCAACCCGGCCATGGCCGCCTTCATCATGAATGTCCAGGCCATCCGCCAATACCGCTATCACGCCAAGGGCGGCATTACGGGTGCCCTGTTCAAGCTGATGCGCAAGGTCAAGGCCGATCGGTTCGATTTGGTGGCGATCGCCGCCACGCTCTTCACGCTGTTCGCCGTACACACGATGTACAACCTGCTCAAGACCCCGCCCCCGCTGGAGATGCTTCAGGCCGAAATGAACAGCGCCTACGCCAACAGGGATGCCATGCTCACGATCGGATGGTGCCGAAAAATCATCCAGTACTATCCCGAAGACGCCACGAAGGCGCGGTTGCTGGCCGGCAATATTTTGCTGCTGCAAGGCTATTTCCAGGAAGCCACCCCGCTTTTCGAGCAGATCCGGAAGGACTATCCCGACAGCCCCGGGCCGATGATTGCGCTGGGGCTCTGCCTCCAGCAACAGGGGGCCTTCAAGGAGGCCGAAGAAAACTACAACGAATTTTGCTATATCTTCGAGGAAATCTTTCCCACCCTCGTTGGCGAGATCAACCAATTCCGCCAACTGATGCAGGAGGGCTTCCGCTCACCGCCAAAGTGGCAGAAAATTTATCGATATCAACTGATGCATGAACTAGAGTGATGCGCCGTTGATGTAACCCGAAAGGTTCGAATGAAAAGATCACTGTTGTTTGTTCTCGCTGCCCTGGCCCTGGTTTCCGCCGGTTGCGGCGGCGCGGCGTCGCGGAAGGCAAGCGGGGCCGCCGACCCCAGCCCCACGTTCATGTTCTGGTGTTTCCGCAAGGAAATCGTTTCCGACGACTTCCATGTGCCCGAGATGAAAACCGAGGAGGCCGCAACCTACCTGCAAAACAGAATGAGGGCCGTCCCCGGCTACGACGCCAGCTCCTACGACCTCGAAAAAAACATCCTCACTGTAAGTTACCAAAGTTCAACCGTGCGCAAGATGAACTTCGAACAGGCCATTGCCTTGGCCGGATTCCAGGTTAATCTTCGCCCGGCCAACCCCAACTCAACCCTGACAGAAGGAATCAACTAGCATGAAAATCACCGTATCCCCCACTCCGCTCGCCGAACAAAAAAAAGGAGCGCTCGTCGTCTTCTGCCAGAAAGATGAAATCCTTTTGACCGAAGAGAACGACGCGCTGAAAAAACAGCTCGCCGACCTGCTGAAAAAGTCCGCTTTCAAGGGCGAGGCCGGCCAGGTGACACTTTTTCCGGTCAATGATGGGCATGCCATCGTGGCGGGGATCGGCGAAGCCAAGTATTTCCACAACGGGCTGCTCGAGCAAGCCGCCGCCGCCGCGGTCAAGGCCGGCCGGGCCGCCGGATTCAAGTCCTTCGCCATGACCTCCACCCTTGCGCTCGAAGGCGTTTCCGAGACCGACTACCAATTGCTCGCCGGCCGCGGCGCCGCGTGGGGCACCTACGAATTCACCACCTTCAAGACCGCCACGAAAAAGAAGAAAGCGGCGGCGGCGCTGGTGTTCGCGGGGCCGGTCGAAGACCGCGCCACCGTCAAGGCCGCCGAAGCACAGGGCGCCGCCCTGTGCTCGACCGCCGATCTCGCCAACTCGCCCGGCAACGTTGCAACGCCCACCAAAATCGCCAACTGGGCCAAAAAGATGGCCAAGGAAAACAACCTCACCTGCTCGGTGATGAATGAAGCCGAGTTGGCCAAAAAGGGATGCGGCGGCATTCTCTCCGTCGCAAGCGGCGGCGCGGAAGAAGCCAAGATGATCGTTCTCAAGCATGCCGGCACCGATAAAACCGCAAAACCGATCGTACTGGTCGGCAAAACCCTTACCTTCGATTCCGGCGGCATTTCGCTCAAACCCGGCAAGGGCATGGAATGGATGCGCTACGACAAGAGCGGCGGCATGGCCGTGCTCACCGCCATGCAGATGATTGCCCGCATGGAGGTCAAGACCCCCGTCGTCGGCATCCTGTGCGCCGCCGAGAACATGCCCGGCTCCAAGGCCACCCGCCCCGGCGACATCATCACCGCCTACAAGGGTAAAACCGTCGAAGTCTGCAACACCGACGCCGAAGGCCGATTGGCCCTGATGGATGCCCTCGGGCTGGCCGTCGACCTCGAGCCGCGCGCGATCGTGGACATCGTCACCCTGACCGGGGCGGTGATCATGGCGTTCGGCGGCGCGGCCGCCGCCATTCTGGGCAACCAGCCGCAGATCGTCAACGAGCTGATCGACTCCGGCCTGACCGCCGGCGAACGCCTGTGGGAACTGCCGATCTTCAAGGATTATTCCGACAACATGAAGTCCGACTTCGCCGACCTGTCCAACATCAGCAACGGGACCGGGGCCGGCACGGCAACGGCGGCGGCCTTCCTGAAGGAATTCGTTCCGGAAGAGATTCCGTGGGCGCACATCGACATTGCCGGAACGGCGTGGATCACGGCGGCCAAGCCGCACCAGGCCCCGGGCGCAACGCTCTTCGGCGCCCGCACCCTCGCCCAATGGGTGGCGTCGCAGGACTAACCCATGGAAGTCGACTGGCCGTCGATCGGAACCCTTGGGATCTACACGCTGGCGGGGTTGCTATGCCTCGCCGGCTTTGTTCTCTCCTGCCTATCGCTGTCCGGCACCTGGGTGGTGCTGGCGGCGACGGGACTGGTCGCCTGGCACCGCTGGCCGGAGTTCCCCGGCATCGTTACGCCGGCTCTTTTCCTACTCGTCTGCATCGGCGTCGAGGTGGTTGAAGCCTTTGCCGGCACGTGGGGGGTGCAAAAACGCGGCGGGTCGAAACAGGCCGGCTTCGCCGCCATGGTCGGCGGGCTCCTCGGCATGATCCTCGGCGGCTTTATTCCCGTCCCGATCATTGGAAGCCTGTTCGGCATGATCGCGGGCAGCTTTGCCCTCGCCTTCCTCGTCGAACACTCCCGCATGAAAAAGACCGACCACGCCGCGCACGTTGCAACCGGGGCGGTGCTCGCGCGGTTGGGCGTCATCTTTCTGAAAGTCGGCATCACCGTCGCCATGACCCTGATCCTCGCCATCGGGCTGGTCGTGTCATGAAGAAGATCGCCTACTACATTACGGCCCACGGATACGGCCACGGCGCGCGCTCGTGCGACATCCTCAACGCCCTGCGCGAAGCGGCACCGACCGTCCCGATCCTCGTCAAGACCGACCTGCCCAGCGACTTCATGACCAGCCGCCTGCCGGACTCCATCGAGGTGCGTCCCGGCGCCTTCGATGTGGACTTGATCCAGAAGGACTCGATCCAGGTCGACCTCGACGCATCGATCGAAACCATCGCCCGGCTCTATGAACGCGAGGAGCAATTGATTGCCCAGGAAGCGGCCTGTATCGCGCGCGAAAACATCGGCGTCGTGGTGGCCGACATCCCGGCCATTCCGTTGGCCGCCGCGCAGCGCGGCGGCATTCCGACCGTTGCAACGAGCAACTTTGGTTGGGACTGGATCTATTCCGAGTTCGTTGGCCACGATCCGCGCTGGGAGATCTACATCGAAAAATTCCGCGCGGTCTATGCCAAAACCGACCTGCTGCTGCGCCAGCCGTTCGCCGAACCGATGGCCGCCTTTCCCAACCGGATCGACCTGCCGCTGCTCGCAAAACCCGGCACGGCGTGCCGCCGCCGGATCGCGGAAACGACCGGGGCGGATCCCGGCAAGCCCTGGGTGCTGCTTTCCTTCACCACGCTCAACCTCGCCGCCGAGGCGGTCGAACGGATTTCACGCTTGAGCAGCCATGAAGTCTTCAGCGTCGAGCCTTTGGAGTGGCCGGATTCGAACATCCATTGTCTCTCCCGCGCCTTGGCGCCTTTCACCGACTATGTGGCCTCGTGCGATGTCGTGGTGACCAAGCCGGGCTTCGGCATTGTTTCGGAGTGCATCGCCAACGGCAAACCGATCGTCTATTCCGACCGGAAGAATTTTTTGGAATACCCGATCCTCGTCGACGCGATCGAACGCTATTGCCGCCACGCCTTCATCCCGAATGCGGCGTTGTATGCGGGCGACCTCGAGCGGGCCCTGGCCGCGGTTGCAACCGCCCCCGAACCCGCGGAACGGATCGCCCGCGGCGGCGCCGAACGCGCCGCCCTCGAAATTCTCTCCGTGCCGGGATAATTTTTTAGAGCGACTGCTTCAGCAGCCCGTCGAAATATTCGATCGTTTTGGCCAAACCGTCGCGCAGCGCGACGGTTGGTTCCCATCCCAGTTTTTCGCGGGCCAAGGTGATGTCGGGTTTGCGCTGCTTGGGGTCGTCGGCGGGCAACGGCTCGAAGACCAGCGTGGAATTGGAGTTGGTCAGCTCGATCACGTTTTCCGCCAGCTCGATCATGGTGAACTCGCCGGGGTTGCCGAGGTTGATCGGGCCGGTGACGTCGTCCGGGGAAGCCATGAGCCGCATCCACCCTTCGATCAGGTCGGAGCAGTAGCAGAACGAACGGGTCTGCTGGCCATCGCCATAGATGGTGATGTTCTCGCCCTTGAGGGCCTGCATGATGAAATTCGAAACCACGCGGCCGTCATGCGGATGCATGCGCGGACCATAGGTGTTGAAGATGCGGGCCACCTTGATGCGCAGATTGTGCTGGCGCCAGTAGTCGAAGAACAGGGTTTCGGCACACCGCTTGCCTTCGTCGTAGCAGGAGCGGATGCCGATGGGATTGACGTGGCCCCAATAGCTCTCCGGTTGCGGATGCACGTTGGGGTCGCCGTAGACCTCGGAGGTCGAGGCCTGGAAAACCTTGGCCTTGACCCGCTTGGCCAGGCCAAGGACGTTGATGGCGCCATGGACGCTGGTCTTGGTGGTTTGCACCGGATCGAACTGGTAGTGCACCGGCGAGGCCGGGCAGGCGAGGTTATAGATCTCGTCGACCTCCACATAGAACGGGAAGGTGACGTCGTGCCGCATCAGCTCGAAATAGGGATCGTTCATCAAGTGGGCAACATTGGCTTTGCGTCCCGTGAAAAAGTTATCCATGCAGATCACGTCGCACCCTTCGGAGAGCAGCCGCTCGCAAAGGAACGACCCCAAAAAACCGGCCCCGCCGGTGACCAATACGCGTTTCTTGATGACGTCTTTCATGACTATCTTCCCTTCGTTTTGTGAAATAGCACTATCTTCCCATTAGCGACGCCTGAAATTAATTCCAATAAACGCCGGATTAAGCAATAGTCTTTTCTCTTTAAAAACAGGGATGCAAATGTCTAGTTATCAAGAAAAGCCTATTGTGGGTCGCGAGGAATGGCTGAACCGGCTGCCTTCGCTGGAAAAAAAGCTCTATGCCATGTACACGTCGGTCGTGGACTGCATCGTGACCGATCAAGCCCTAATGGCCGTGCCGGTAGACGATCATATGGTTCACCGCGGCGATGGCGTGTTCGAGTCGTTCAAGTGCATGAATGGCTGCATATACAATCTGGCCGACCATCTTGCGCGGCTGGAACGCTCGTGCGGCGCAATCGGAATCGGACTGCCGGTCCCGCTGGATGAGATGGAAAACATCATCGTGCAAACGGTTCGGGCGGGCAACCGGCGGAACGCCTTGGTTCGCCTGCTGGTTTCGCGGGGTCAAGGCACCATGGGAATCAACCCCTACGCCTGCTTCAAGCCGGAACTCTACATCGTGGTCTACGAGTTGCCGCGAACCAACATCGACGCGCTGCCCGATGGCGTCAGCGTGGCCATCAGCAAGGTGCCGATCAAGCCGGGCATCTTTGCCCAGGTCAAGACCTGCAACTATCTGCCCAACGTCCTCATGAAGAAGGAAGCGGTGGACAAGGGCGTCGACTTCACCATTTCGCTCGATGAGAACCGCTTTCTGGGCGAAGGGGCGACCGAAAACATCGGGATCGTCACCCGCGGCAAGGAGCTGTTCATGCCTCCGCCCGAGCGGGTGCTGGCCGGCACCACCGCCAAGCGCGCCATGGAGTTCGCCAAGCAGCTCAAATCCGAGCGCGTGTTGACCACGGCCGAGTTCCGCCCGATCACCCTCGGGGCGGTGCGCTCCGCGGCCGAAGTGCATATTTACGGCACGACGCCGAACATTACCCCGGTCACCGTGTTCGAGGGCAATCCCGTCGGCGACGGAAAACCCGGCCCCATCGCCAAGCGTCTGTTCGAAATGCTCAAGGAAGAAATGGTGCCCGACAGCCGCCGCCTTACCCGCGTGTTCGACTAATGAACGCAACCGCGATCCACATCACGGGCATTGTCCAGGGGGTGGGCTTCCGCCCCTGGGTGTGGAGGACGGCAACGCAACTCGGCTTGGCCGGCACGGTCGCGAACGGATTCGACGGGGTACACATCGAGTTGTTCGGCGATGCCGAACCCTTCCTGGCCGCGCTGGAAAAGAACCCGCCGCCCCTTTCGCGGATCGATTCGATCACCACGACCTCGCGGGAATGCCGGCCGACCGATCGACCCACGGACTTCCGCATCCTGGACAGCAACTCCGAAGGCGAATCCCGCCTGCGGATCTCGCCCGACATTGCACTCTGCGACGACTGCAAGGCGGAACTGTTCGATCCCGCCGACCGCCGCCATCGCTACCCGTTCATCAACTGCGTCAATTGCGGGCCGCGCTTCAGCATCATCGAAAACCTGCCCTACGACCGGCCGCAAACCAGCATGCGCAAATTCGAAATGTGTGCGGCCTGCGCCGCCGAATACGGCAACCCGGCCAACCGACGCCACCACGCGCAGCCCATCGCCTGCCCGGCGTGCGGCCCCCACATGGCGCCGGCCAACTGGGAACAGGTCTGGAAGGCGGCGATGGAGCACGGGCATATCGTTGCGGTCAAAGGGATCGGCGGGTTTCACCTGGCCTGCGCCGCAACGAACGCGCGCGCGGTCGCCACGCTGCGCCAGCGCAAAGGCCGCGAAGGAAAACCCTTTGCCCTGATGGTCCCCGATCTGGAGTGGGCAAAAACCGTTTGCCAGGTTAGCGCCGCGGAGGAGCGCCTGCTGCGTTCCCGCGAGCGGCCGATCGTCTTGTTGAAGTTGACCGCCGAGGGGCTGGCATCGCTGCCGGCCCCGATTGCGCCGGGGCTCGATACGCTGGGGGTCATGCTCCCCTACTCGCCGCTGCATGAGCTGATGTTCGACCGCTTTCCGCATCCCGTCGTCATGACCAGCGCAAACTATTCTTCCGAGCCCATGACCCACACGAACGAACAGGCACGGCGCAAGCTGGAAGGCATCGCCGATCGGTTCCTGATGCACGATCGCGACATCGTCAACCGTTGCGACGATCCGGTATGCGCGGTCCACGGGGAGCAGACCGTTGTGCTGCGGCCCGGCCGCGGCATCGCCCCGGTCTCGATGCCGCTCCCGACCGAAGCCTGTATTCTGGCCTTCGGGGCGGACATGAAAAACACCTTTGCCCTGGCGCACTCCGGACAGGTGACGCTGCACCCCTATATCGGGGATCTCGAAAACCCCGAAGCGCAGGCGATTCTCGAAGCATCGATCCGCCGCGAGCTGGATTGTTTTCGGCTGACCCCCGAGTTGGTCGTACACGACCGGCATCCCGACTATTTTTCAGCGCGGCAGGCGATCGATTTTGCGAAACGCAACGGCATCCGGACCCTCGCGACGCAGCACCATCATTCCCACCTCGTCGGCACCCATCCGGGCAAGGCGATTGGATTCGCATTCGACGGAACGGGCTACGGAACCGACGGAACCATCTGGGGCGGAGAGGTGATGCTCTACGACGCGACGGGTTTCGAACGCCTCTTCCATCTTCGCCCCTTCGCCTTGCCCGGAGGCGACGCGGCGGTCAAGCAGCCCCGCCGGATCCTGGATTCCTTGCTCTTCCAAATCGGCGCCTCGAGCGCAAACGCGCAGCTGGAGTCCGGCATCAATTGCCCGACGACGTCGAGCATGGGCCGCCTGTTCGATGCGGTTTCGTGCCTGCTGGGGGCCTGCGAGACCCCGACGTTCGACGGCGAGGCCGCCATGCGCCTTGAAGCCATCGCCGACGCCTCGGAAACGGGCGACCTGGCCTTCGCGATCCGCGATGGGCAGATCGACTGGCGGCCGATGATCCGGGAGCTGATCGATGAACAGGAAGCGGGCATTCCCGCACCCGTGCTGGCGGCACGGTTCCACAACACGCTGGCGGAGATCGTTTATTGCTGCGGCCAGCAGATTTCCGCGCGGCACGGTGGCTTGCCGTGGGTTTTTTCCGGGGGCGTGTTCCAGAACCGCTTGCTGGTCGAGCGCATCAAAGCCGTGGCGGGCGGGGAGTATGGGCTGGTTTTTTCAAGCTATCCCAACGATAGTGGCATCGCCATCGGGCAAGCCAGGATTGGAGCACAACAATGGGCATCGAGATAGAGCGCAAGTTTTTGGTGAAGGACGATTCGTGGAAGGCCGAAGCTTCCGAGGGGTTGGTCTGCAAGCAAGGCTATCTGGCCTCGGACCGCGGCACGACCGTCCGCATCCGGGTGATGGGCGAGAAGGCCTTCCTGACCATCAAGGGGGCAACCCATGGCGTGTCGCGCCCCGAATACGAATATGAGATCCCCGTGCCCGACGCCGAAGGCATGTTGCGGTTATGCACCCATGCGCCGGTGGAAAAAACCCGCTACCTGATCGAGCACGCCGGAATGACGTGGGAGCTCGATGTCTTCGCCGGGCGAAACGCCGGGCTGGTGATGGCCGAGATCGAGCTGGAGGCCGAAGAGCAATCCTTCGAGCGGCCGCCTTGGGCCGGGGACGAGGTTTCCAGGGATGGGCGCTACTACAACTCCTACCTCGCGGCGAAGCCGTACGCGAGCTGGTAACGAAACCTCCAGTTCCCGCAACGTCGGGCCCAACGCATAAAGGCCATCCCGCAACTGCGGAATGGCCCTCTTCGCCGGCATCCAATCCCCGAATCTAGACGATCGGCGTGCCTTCGGATTTGGCGCACTCATGATAGAGCCCGGCCAGCTTCCGGGTGATTTCGCCCGGTTTTCCGTCGCCGATGGTCCGCTTGTCGACATCGACCACGGAGATGATTTCGGCGGCGGTACCGGTCAGGAACACTTCGTCGGCCACGAACAGGTCGTAGCGCGCCATCGGAGCTTCACGAACCTCGAATCCGGCCTTGCGGGCCAGCTCCATGACCTTGTTGCGGGTCAGGCCTTCCAGCGCACCGCAGCTGCTCGGCGGCGTGGTGATGACGCCGTTTCTGACCGCGAAGACGTTGTCGCCGGAGGCCTCGGCCACCTCGCCCTTGTGGTTGAGCATCAGGCATTCCATGCAGCCGGCATTGATCGCCTCGATCTTGGCCAGCACGTTGTTGAGATAGTTGAGGCTCTTGATGCGCGGATTGATCGCCTCCGGATGGTTGCGGATCGTGCCGACGGTAACGATTTTCAGGCCATTCTCGTAGAGCTCCTGCGGGTAGAGCTGAATGGCCGCCGCAATGATGATGACCTCGGCTTTTTTGCACAGATACGGGTTCAGGCCCAGCGTGCCCTTGCCGCGGGTGACGACGAGCCGGATGTAGCCGTCGGCGAGGTCGTTGGCCTTGCAGGTATCGACCACGGCCTGCGTCATCTCTTCCTTGGTCATCGGGATGTCGAGGGCGATGGCCTTGGCCGAATCGTACAAGCGCTCGATGTGCTCATCGAGCAGGAAGACCCGCCCATTGTAGGCGCGGATGCCTTCAAACACGCCATCGCCATAGAGCAAACCATGGTCGAACACCGAAACGACGGCATCTTTTTCATCCACCAACTTGCCACTTAAAAAAATCTTCATGCCTAAAATCCTTGCTAAATTAACACCCCATCCTTCAGGAAAAGTTCCCGAGTGCAGCGCGACGCCACATCCTGACTATGGGTAACGAGCACGAGAGTATGCCTCCTCGCCTCGACCAGTTGAAACAAATAATCCAACACTTTTCCGCCCGTCTTGGAGTCCAGGTTTCCGGTCGGTTCATCGGCGAAAATGATGTCGGGATCGTTCATCAGCGAGCGGGCGATCGCCACGCGCTGCTGCTCGCCGCCGGAGAGCTCTTGCGGGCGGTGGCCGATGCGCTCGCCGAGGCCGACTTCGCTCAACAGGGCTTTTGCGCGCTCCTTGGCCTCGCCTTTGGAGTGCAGCGCCATGGCCGGCAACGCCACGTTTTCGACGATATCGAGCTCCGGCAACAGGTGGAACGACTGGAAGACATAGCCGACGTTTTGCGCGCGGAAACGCGCGCGGCGCGCGGCGGACATGCCGTAGACGCTTTGCCCCTTGAATTCCACCTTTCCCTCCTTGGGATTGTCCAGCCCGCCGAGGACGTGCAGCAAGGTACTCTTTCCCGAACCGCTCTCGCCCATGATCGACAGGGTTTCGCCCAGGTTCACGGCCATCGACACCCCTTTGAGAACGGTGAGGGTCGTCTGGCCGATGGTGTAGGTGCGTTTCAGGTTTTCAGCAGTCAGTACCGTTTCCATTATCCGATCGTCTCCTTGACCACCAGGGCGAGCGCCTCGGCAATGCCATTGGTTTGTTGCACGGTCGGGCCTTCGACCATTACGCGGCACATGGGCTGGGTTCCGGAATAGCGCACCAGCACGCGCCCGCTCTCCCCCAACTCGCCTTCCGCCCGGGCAATGGCTTCCATCAGCTCGGGCACCTCGGCGATGGGCGGCTTTTCCTTGACGTCGATATTGATCAGCTTTTGCGGATAGGGCGTCATCAGCTTGGCCAGCTCCGAAGCCTTCCTGCCGGAGCGCTTCAGGATATTGACGAGCTTGAGAGCCGAGACGATGCCGTCGCCGGTGGTGTGGCAATCGAGGAAGATCATGTGGCCGGAATCCTCGCCCCCGAGCACCGCGTCTTTCTCCTTCATCATTTCCAGCACCAGGCGATCGCCGACCCCGGCCGTTTCGACATGGATCCCCAGCTCCTTCATCGCGGCATGGAAGCCGACGTTGCTCATGACGGTGGCCACCACGGTGTTGTTTTTGAGCGCGCCGGCGTCTTTGTAGTCCTTGACGCAGATCGCCATGATTTGGTCGCCCGTCAACTCGTTGCCCTTTTCGTCGACGGCAATCAGGCGGTCGCCGTCGCCATCGAACGCGAGACCGATATCGGCGCCGAGGCCCTTGACCTTGGTCCGCAGGGCCTGCGTATGCTGCGAGCCGCAGTTGTCGTTGATGTTCATGCCGTCGGGTTCGACATGGATGGTGGTCACCTTGGCGCCGAGTTCCGAGAAAATGAGCGGCGCGCATTTGTAGGTTGCGCCGTTGGAACAGTCGAGCACGACCTTCATGCCGTCGAGCGTCATGTTGCCCGGGAAGGTGTTTTTGCAAAACTCGATATAGCGCCCCATGGCATCGTCGATGCGGCGGGCCTTGCCGACCTCCTGCGCGAGGGCGCGCACATTGTTGACGCGGCCGCTCAGCACGAGATCCTCGATTTCGGCTTCCATTTCATCCGGCAGCTTGTAGCCCGTGCGGCCGAAAATCTTGATGCCGTTGTCGTAATAGGGATTGTGCGAAGCGGAAATCACGATGCCCGCGTCGGCGCGCATGCTCTGGGTGATGAAGGCCACGGCGGGGGTTGGAATCGGCCCGAGCAGCAGGACGTCGACGCCCATCGAGGTGATTCCGGCGGTCAACGCGTTTTCCAGCATATAGCCGCTGAGGCGCGTGTCCTTGCCGATGATGATGCGCGGGCGGGTTCCCTGTTCGAGATGGAACTCCTTGCAGGTGTAGGCCAAGGCCCGGCCGATCTGCAGCGCCATCTCGGCGGTCATGTTGCCTTCGTTCGCCATCCCGCGAACCCCGTCTGTTCCAAATAGTCTACCCATGGCTTATCCCCAACGTTGTCCGGCGCAATCAACGATCCCCTGCAACCACGCCTGTCCGGCGGCACGCGGTTCGGCACTCAACGCCTGAATGGTTTCGATATAGTTTTTTCCAGTCGCCACGGACTGGACAAAATCGGAGACGGGGAAATCGAGCGACTCGATCTGTTCCCGGATCTCCGGCCAGGCGGCATGGAACCGTTTTTGTGTTTCGATTTCATCCGCCGCTCCCCCGTTGGCCTCAAGCCACCGGAACGACGCTTCAAATTTTTCCGCAACATCGCCCAGCCGCTTGATGCGTTCCTTGAGCACGAGATCCAGATTGGCCAAGCCACCATCGAGCACGGCCCGATCAAAGGCGTCGCGGACGAAGCGCGACCGGACGTGGCGGTACCATTCGCGCAGGGCCAGGATGTTGCCGATATAGAGCAGGTTGTTCTTGATGAGGCGGTCCGCCCGCCGATATGCCCCGGTTTGATAGGGCCGGGTGCCGGCTTCCGGAACTTCCGGCACATGGAGTTGGTTTTCCTCGACGAGGTCCTCGCGGCAAACGCCGCCGGCCGCAACGACGCAACCGTATGCGATCCGCGCCGGGCCGACGAGCCCGCCCTGCCCGCCGAGGAAGATCGGTCTTTGGTCCAGGAAAACACCGCGCGGCACCTCGCCGACCAGCGACGCCGTCGCCTTGTCCTGATGCGGGGTGAAGTTGAAATGGATGTAGGACGATCCAATCTCGGAATGGTCCTTCCGGCTGGTGCCGCCCGCCATGAGCACGTCGCAGAAATTGATCAGGCTGCCCGCCGTAACGAACGGTAGCAGGATGGTCTGCTTCAGACCGACGGCATGCGCGCCACCGGCCTCCTCTTCCAGGATGGTTCCCGCGCGGACGTGGGCGCCGCTGCCCAGGTTGGCGCCGTCGAAAAAGACCGCCCCCGAAAAGTAGCCGCCCTTCAGCTTGACGTTGCGCCCGAGTTGGCAATTTTCGAGCACGGCCGGGGCCTCGTCGCCGATGACGCAGCCGGGGCCGATGGAGGTCTTGGCGCCGGATATCCGGCAACCGGAACGGATCACCGCATCGCCCGCGATTTTGGCCGGATCGACCTCGTCGCCGATCTGGACGCCGGCGCGGCGCCCATCCCCATGGGAAAATTGCTTCATGCGTACAACTCCAGTTCAGACTCCGGGGTTAAATCCGGATGGACGATCGTCCATCCGGATTGACGCCGGCCCGATGTGCGGAATGCATTCTAATCCTCTTCTTCGCAGGCGGAATAGAGCCAGCTGAGGAGCGATTCGAAGCGCGGGTCGGCATGCAGGTTGTTCAGGTCGGGATCGGTCTTCATCCAGTCGTAGTCGTTATACCCGAGATCCACCGCTTTGGAGAGCGCCTCGAAGGCATCGTCCGGGCGGTTGGTCAACGAGTAGGAACACCCGAGATTGTACCAGACCAGATTGTCGTGCGGCAGTTGGTGGCTCAGCTTCAGGTCGATCACCAGACCCTCCTGGTATTTCCCGGTCCGGGTATACAGGTCGGCGAGCGCCTGGAGGATTTCAACATCCTCGGGCAGGCGTTCGGAAACCTTCTGGAGAAAAGCGAGTTCGACCGCGTCGTGTTGCGCGTGGCCTTTTTTCCTATCCTTGCTCATTCAAAACCCTTCTAGATGACCGGACGCTGGGCATGGCCGGTGTAGATCTGACGCGGACGGCCGATGCGGCCATGCGGGTCTTCGCGCATTTCGAGCCACTGGGCAATCCAGCCCGGCATGCGGCCGATGGCAAACATGACGGTGAACATGTTGGTCGGGATGCCCATGGCACGGTACGTCAGTCCGGTGTAGAAATCGATATTGGGGTAGAGGCTGCGTTCGGCGAAATAATCGTCGGCCAGCACGGCTTCTTCCAGTTTCTGCGCCAGATCCACCAACGGATCGTTGACGCCCATCGTGGCCAACACGTCCTTGCACATTTGCTTGGCGACCTTGGCGCGGGGGTCGTAGGACTTGTAGACGCGGTGCCCGACGCCCATCAGGCGGAAGGGGTCGTTTTTATCCTTGGCGCGCTCGATAATGCGATGCACATCGCCTTCGTCTTCGGTAAGGATGCGCTGGAGCATTTCGATCACATGCTGGTTGGCGCCGCCATGCAGCGGACCCCACAGCGCGCAGATGCCCGCCGAGATCGATGCGTAGAGGTTGGCGCCCGCGCTGCCGACCATCTTGACGACGGAGGCCGAGCAGTTTTGCTCGTGGTCGGCGTGCAGGATCAGCAGCTTGTTGAGCGCCTTGGCCAGCACGGGGTCCACTTCGTAGTCGTTGACCGGGTTCCAGAACATCATGTTGAGGAAGTTTTCGCAGTATTTCAGCGAGCGCTTCGGGTAGACGATCGGGTGGCCGATCGACTTCTTAAACGAAAACGCCGCCGCGGTGCGCAGCTTGGAAAGCAACCGCGTCACCTTATAGTCGATGTTTTCCTGCAAGCTGATGTCGTCGAGCTCCGGATAGAAGGTGGAGAGCGAAACCGCCATGGCCGAGAGCGTTGCCATCGGATGGGCATGGTCCGGATAGGCGTCGAAGAAGTGGCGCATATCCTCATGCAGGAGCGAGTGCAGGTTGAGGTTGGACGAAAACTCGGCGTGTTGTTTCTCGTTGGGCAACGCGCCGTGAACCAGCAAATAGGCGACATCGATGAATTCGCATTTTTCGGCGAGATCGTTGATGTCGTACCCGCGATAACGCAGGATTCCTTTTTCGCCGTCGATGTAGGTGACGTCGCTTTTGCAACATCCCGTATTCACGAACCCCGGATCGTAGGTGATCATTCCGGTTTCTTTTCGTAGCGCGCGGATGTCCACGGCCTTCTCATGCTCCGAACCCTCGAAAACGGGCAGCTCGGTGGTCTTACCGTCGTAAATTAGCTTGGCGATTCCTAGATCATTGATTTTGGACATAATTTTCTCCCTATCGCGTTCTTCTAAATAATGCGGCCCGTATAAATACGTTTTGGGCGCGAGCATTCAAGACTAAAAGCCAACTCTCAAGAAACAATGGGCCCCGGGTCTGGGCAATTTTCTGGTTATTTATATTGCGCGCCCGAGTCCATTTATGTTTTATCCACGGATCTTTCAACAAACAGGAATCCAATATATATGGCCAAGAAAAGCAAAATCGTCAAGAACCAGAAGCGCATAGCGTTGGCTGCAAAGTACTACGAAAAGCGCATGGAACTGAAAAAAATCATCAGCAATCCCGACACGGAACCCGCTGACCGCATGGTCGCCGTTCGTAAGCTTCGCTCGCTTCCGCTCGACGCCAACCCCAACCGCATCATGAACCGTTGCTCCGTCACGGGTCGTCCCCACGCCGTGTACCGGAAATTCGGTCTGTCCCGTATCACCCTTCGTGAAATGGCTTCCGCTGGGCAGATCCCGGGCATGACAAAGGCCAGCTGGTAATTTCAATCCATTTTGTTGAAAGTGCCAAACACCCTCCGCGCAAGCGGGTGGGTGTTTTTTTTTGGCCACCCCGCAAGACGATCCGCCCGCAAAAGCCGAAGGCTCCGCCTTCCGCTTCCCTCGCCCGATTCCCATCCGGACTCCGGGTGCCACCGCGAGATCCAGCGTCCGGGCCATCCGGAACCAACGCTCGGTTGGCAAACAAAAAAAAGAGCCGCCCCGTAAAAGGGACGGCCTTAACCAATATCCTTATCGAATAAGGAACTAGGCTTTCTTGACAGCGCCGGAGCGCAGGGCCTTCGCGGAAACCCAAACACGCTTAACGGTTCCGTTTTCGTCGCGAACACGGACGCGCTGCAGGTTCGGCTTGAAGGTACGCTTGGTTGAGCTGGTCACATGAAGACCGATACCGCCCTTTTTCTTCGACAAACCTTTGCGAACGATACGGCGTCCAACGATTGTTTTCTTACCTGTAACTGCACATACTCTAGACATCTCAAATACCTCTGTACTGTTTTCTGAAATTGCTCTGATCAACAAGAGCAAGGGAATCTAAGCATTCCGGCTGGCTTTGCAAGTCCAAACGCGCCTTTTTTCGCACGCCTTCCATCGGCGCGGTACCATATGTTGCGGTACCGCGGCCCAATCGCCCCTTAAGTTTCGACTTCCGCGAAGGTCCCGGGAAGGCCAACCGCGCACTCATATCAACTCCGAAAGGACCGCATTGCTGACGAAAAGCGCATCGGGCGCCAGCGACAGCCGCACGCCATCGCGCACGAGCAACCCCTCTTCCAGCATCGAATCGATCGCGGGGCCGCAAAGCTCATCCGCGGCGAAACCCGAGATGGCTCTGAATGCTTCGAGATCGACCCCCTGCGTCATGCGCAACCACATCACCAAAGTCTCGCGCGCCTTTTCCTCGGGCGAAAGGGTTTCGATCTCGTCGAACGGCCTTTTCCCCGACCGCATCCGGTCGCAATATTCCGCCAGATCGGGGAGGTTGCCGAACCGAGCCCGGTTCCAATGCGAGTGGGCCGAAGGTCCGCAGCCGAAATATTCTCCGCCCTGCCAGTAGAGGGTGTTGTGCAGGCAGGGTTTCCCGGCGCGGGAAAAGTTGGAGATTTCGTAATGGTCGTAGCCGGCGTCCTCGAGGACCGCCTTTACGGCAAAATAGTTGTCGGCCTCCTCGTCGTCGCCCGGCGGCACGACGTTGCCGGAATCGCGCTCGCGCGTAAGGGCCGTTCCGGGCTCATAGATCAGGTTGTAGTAGGAAATGTGCTCCGGCCCCAACTGGGCCGCCCGGCGCGCATCGTCGAGCACCTCGCTCGGGGTCATGCCCGGGATGCTCTGGATCAGGTCGAGGTTAACATTGTCGAACCCGGCATCGCGCAGCATCCGGAACCCTTCGATGGCCGTGTCGGCATCATGAATCCGCCCCAGCAAGCGCAAGGCCCGATCGTTGAAAGACTGCACGCCGATGGAAACGCGATTGATGCCTCCCACTCGCATGGCCTCCAACTTTTCGGGCGTGAGCGTGCCCGGATTCGCCTCGCTCGAAAACTCGACGACTTTTGAAAGATCGATGTGTCGGCGAATCGATGCGAGCAGAGCGGCAAAGTTGCCGGGATCCAACGCGGTCGGCGTACCGCCGCCAATAAAGACCGTCTCGGGGGCAAAGCCCTGCGGAAGCCGCCCCAATTCGATGTCCAGACATTCGAGGAAGAGCCCGATGTCGGGCAACTCGTCCGGCGTCACCTTATAGAAGTCGCAATAGCGGCAACGCGCAACGCATAGCGGTACATGGATGTAGAGCCCGGTCATCCCGGATTAGCGGCGTCCACCGGGCACGTTTTGCCAGGACTGGACCTGCTCGTCCATGCTTCCACCTAGATAATACTGAACCTTTTCCCCATTCTCCAGTGCTTGATCTTCAGTTGTATCTAACACGCAACATCCTGTAAAAATGAATGACAATCCAGCCGCCACCACGATCAAGGCAAAAGTTTTCATATGGAACGCTCCTTATTCAAGACGTCCAAAACAGTAGCGCCCCACGACTCAAATTCCGATTACAATCCGCCAAAACCTTCGCGCCCCGGCGGAGGCAATTGAACCCCCGGAGTCCCGGCCATTTCGCTCTGCAACGCCGCCGCGATCGCCCCCAACGAACTCGTGGCCGCGGAAAAACCGCTAAAGCGGATCTGGATAGCGATACCCGACGCCTTCATGGTTGAGAAAAACGACGTCGTTACCGTCGCGCCGGATCTGCTTCCGGGAGAGGATGGGCACCTTCCCGCCGCCACCGGGCGCATCGATCACGAACTGGGGCACGGCGAGCCCGGAAATCCGGCCATGCAGCGACTGGATCAACTCGATCCCCCGCTCAACCGGGGTGCGGAAATGCGCCGATCCTTTTACGGGGTCGCATTGCAAAAGATAGTAGGGTTTTACGTTGATCTCCAACAGCCCGTAGAAGAGATCGGTCAACGTTTGGGCATCGTCGTTGACGCCCTTGAGCAACACGGTCTGGCTAACCATGCCGATACCGTGGTCGGAGAGCCTGCGGCAGGCCGCCCTGGTTTCGGGCGAAAGCTCGTCGGCATGGATAAAGTGGAGGCTGAGCCAAACGCGGTGTTTCCGCAGGATGGCGCACAGCCCATCGGTGATGCGCATCGGCAGCACCGCCGGCACCTTGGACCCGATGCGGATGGTGCGGACGTGCGGAATCCCCCGCAACCGGGCCAGCAAGTTGTCAAGCACCGCATCCGTCAAGGTCAGCGGATCACCGCCGGACACCAGCACATCGCGGATTTCCGGGTGCTGCTCGATATACCGAAAGGACTGTTCGAACGAAGGCACCGGCGCGGCCGTTTCGTCCGACAGCAACCGGGAGCGGGTGCAATAACGGCAAAAGGCGGAGCAAAAGGTGGTGGCAAGAAATAGAACCTTGTCGGGATAGGTATGGATCAGGTGCGGCGTGGCGCGGTGATCCTCCTCGCCCAGCGGATCGGCCAGCTCGCCCGTCCCGACGCGGGTTTCATGGATCCGGGGCACCACGGTGCGGCGCAGCGGCCCGGATTCCAGCAGGTTCGCATAGTGGGGCGTGATGGCGAAGACCGGCGGAACCGCGCGGTCGAATGCGGCTCGCTCGTCGCGGGTTAATTCAACGCATTCCTCCAGTTGGCCGAGCGACGTGAGCCGGTTCGCCAGCTGCCATTTCCAATCTTCTTTACTCATCCCTACCCATGGTTCCCGGACCGAATTCTTTGCGGCCTCCTATTTATGTAAAAGTCCGTGAATACAGACGATTGACATGATGGTTTTGGTCGTCATTATACGTGGATGTCTACGGAAGAAAAACAGATTGAGAAGCAATTAAAGCTGGTGAAGCAGGCCATGGTCGACAGCCTGTCCGACACCAGCATTTCCAAACTCCTCCCCGGCAACAAAAACCTGCTGGGAAGCGGCAAGATGCTCCGTTCGCGATTGACGCTTTTCCTGGGCAATGCCAACGGCATCCAGGAAGCCGTCTTGGTGAATGCGGCGGCCGCCGTAGACATCATCCACGGGGCCAGCCTGCTGCACGACGACGTGATCGACGGCGGCATCCTGCGCCGGGGTGCGCCGACCTTCTGGAAGAAATACGGGGTGAACGGCGCCATCCTTCTCGGCGATCTCCTGATGTTCAAGGCGCTCTCCCTGCTGACCTCGGTGGATCGCGCCGACCTGTTGCAGGAATTGATCGACCGCACGGGGGAGGTCTGCCGCTCGGAGGTGGAACAGGAACTGATCCTCCGCGGCGCCCCCGGAACCTGGGCCGAATGCGAGCAGGTGGCCCGCTTCAAAACCGGATCCCTCTTTGCCTTTGCGGCGGTGGCGGGTGCGGCCCAGGAGCCGGGCCAAGTCCAGGCGTTGCGCGAAGCCGGCTACATCCTTGGCACGGCCTACCAACTCGCCGACGACGTGCTCGATGCTTCCGGCAACGAAGCGGTTTCCGGCAAAACGCTTGGCACCGACAACGATCGCGGCAAAACCACCGCCATCACGGCAACCAAGAACGCGCCGCCGAACCCGGCCGATTACATCTACAGCTTGCTCGAAACCTCCACCGCCCAACTGGCCCCCTGGCCCACCACCCAATCCGCCTGGATCGAGTTTTTAAACGTGACAATGAAACCCGTGCTTAGTAAACATTTGACCGCAGGCTGATCGGTGAGGAGAGGGCTCCTTACCCCGGCGCCCGGCATACATGAGTGACTTTATAACATTTTCTGCTTTTAACGATGCGGGCAAATCGGTATTCAGATACCCATTGCAAACCCGCCCCGGAGACGACGCATGGTGTTTTGACTTGGCAATAGACGCTTTCGTACAAGTAAAAGCCCAATAATTACAAGAACCCATCCCAATACCGCATTACTATCCAGCGCTTCCTTTATCGGACTAAAGAACGGTTTTGCACCAGAAATCGAGGAGTGTAAACAGAGTGGCAAACTTCAACATCAAAAAAGGCTTCGATGTCAAGGTGACGGGGAAACCCAAATCCGTCATCGAGGATTATGCGAACCAGCAGTTTTTCGCGGTCTATCCGGCGGAATTCGACGGGCTGAAGCCGCGTCTTAAAGTCAAGGCCGGCGATTTCGTCAAACACGGCGACGTGTTGTTCGAAAACAAGAAGAACGAGAAGATGGTTTTCCGTTCTCCATGCTGCGGCACGGTCAAGGCGGTCAATCTCGGCGAGCGCCGCTTCCCGGTCGAAATCCTGATCGAGCGCGACTTCAAGCACGACGAAAGCGTGACGTTCGATACCTACACGGTCGACTCCGTTAGCCGGCTTTCGCGGGAACAGGTGGCCGACCACCTGCTGAACGCGGGGCTTTGGCCGCTCATCAAACAGCGCCCCTTCAACAAGATCGCCGACCCGGACACCGCCCCCAAGGCCATTTTCATCAATGCCGCCGGGTCCGCCCCCTTCCAAGCCGACTTCGGCCTGATCCTGAAGGGCAACGAAAATGCGTTCCAGACGGGCATCAACGCCTTGGCGCAACTGACCGAAGGCAACGTGCATCTCTGCAAAACCGCGGGAAGCGATATTCCGGAATTCAAGAATACCGAAAGCCACACCTTCAAAGGGAAGCATCCTTCCGGCAACACCAGCGTCCACATCAACCGCATCAGCCCCATCCTGCCGCACGACACGGTCTATACCCTGTGTGCCCAGGACGTGATCCTGATCGGCAAACTGCTGCTCAAGGGCGAGTTGCCGCAACACAAGGTCATTGCCCTTGGCGGCCCCGCGATCAAGGAAGCGTTCCGGCAACACTACAACGTGCAGCTCGGCGCAAGCCTCGAACCCCTGTTCAAAAAGGTCATGGAAGAGGGGGAAGTCCGCCTGATTGCCGGCAACGTTCTGTGGGGCGACGCGGTCGCGGCCGATTCCTTCGTCCGCTTCTACGGTTCCGAATACTTTGCGCTGGAGGAAGACCGCTCCCGCCACTTCATGGGATGGACGACCCCTGGCCTGTTCCAATACAGCTGCCACCGCGTAAACCTCTCCTCGATGTTTGCCGGAAGCCACGAATGGAAACTCGGCACCAGCATGCATGGCAGCAAGCGCGCCATGGTGGTGACGGGCTGGATGGACCGATACCAACCGCTCAATGTCATGACCGACTATTTAATCCGTGCCTGCCTGGCCCACGACACCGACGAAATGGTGCAGCTCGGCATCCTTGAAACCGATCCCGAGGATTTTGCGCTGGCCTCGTTCGTCGATCCGCACAAGACCGACGTCTGCGGCATCATCAAGCGCGGCCTCGAGGAAATCGAAGAGGAAGGACTCTAATGAAAGCATTATTCGACTTCATGGATAAGAAGATCGCCCCGCTGTTTGAAGAGGGTGGAAAGTTCGAACGGCTCTACCCGCTGTTCGAGGCGGGCGACACGTTCCACCGCACCCCGGCCGACGTTACCCCGAGCGCACCGCACGTGCGCGATTCGATCGACCAAAAGCGGCTGATGATCTTCGTGATCTATGCCTTGCTCCCCTGCATCCTGTTCGGGATCTGGAACGCGGGCAACCAGTTCAACATCGCCAACCAGGTGAAAGATGCCACCCTCATGACCGATCTGCTGCGCGGCTCGGCGATGGTGCTCCCGATCATCTTCGTTTCGTATCTGGTCGGCGGCCTCTGGGAAGTGCTCTTCGCCGTCGTCCGCCGCCACGAAATCAACGAAGGCTTTTTGGTCACGGGCATGCTGTTTCCGCTGGTGCTGCCCCCCACCCTTCCCCTGTGGCAGGTGGCCGTCGGCATCTCGTTCGGCATCGTGATCGGCAAGGAAATCTTCGGCGGCGTCGGCTACAACATCCTGAACCCGGCGCTCACCGCACGCGCGTTCCTCTTCTTCGCCTACCCGGCGCAGATTTCGGGCGACCAAGTGTGGGTCGGCACCGCCAAAACCGCCTTTGAGAACAACGCGTTCTTCGGCACCGTTGCCGCGAATGTCGATGGCGTAACCATGGCCACTCCGCTCGCCGTTGCGGCCGCGGCCGGAAACGGCACCGACGCCGTCGCGGCCCTGAACGGGGCGGGCTTCAATCTCTTCAACCTAACGATGGGCAACATCCCCGGCTGTATCGGTTCCACCTCGGCGATCGCGATCGTGCTGGGCGCCCTGTTCCTGATCGCCACCGGCATCGCCTCCTGGCGGATCATGCTTTCGGGCGTCATCGGTTGCGTGGCAATGGGCGCGCTCTTCAACGTGCTGCCGGTCGACAACGCCTTTGCGGCCCTGCCCTTCGTCTACCACTTGGTACTCGGCGGCTTCCTGTTCGGCATCATCTTCATGGCCACCGACCCCGTATCGGCCGCGGCCACGAACACCGGCAAATGGATTTACGGCTTTCTGATCGGCGTGCTCACGGTGCTCATCCGCGTCGTCAACCCGGCCTACCCCGAAGGGGCCATGCTCGCCATCCTGTTCATGAACGTCATGGCGCCGCTGATCGACCACTTCGTCGTTCAGTCGCACATCAAAAAGAGAACCGCTTACGCGAGGGCCTTGAACAATGCGTGAAGATACTAAGACGATAACCTTTGCGGCGGGCATCTGCATTGTGGTCAGCCTGTTGCTGTCCGGCACGGCGGCATTGCTCAAACCCGCCCAGCAGGCCAACGAAGCCTACGACGTGAAACGCAACATCGTTAAAGCGTTCGGCATCGATACCGGATCCATGGCGCGCCCCGACATCGAGGCCACCTACGAAAAGCATGTGAAGCAGCAGGAGGGAACCCTGCCGCTCTACACCTGGACCGACGAAGGCAAAGACCAACCGTCCAAGTACGCCTTCCCCATTTCCGGCAAGGGACTCTGGAGCATGCTGCACGGCTACCTCTCGCTCGAAAGCGATCTGGAAACCATTGCCGGCATCAGCTTCTACAAGCACGGGGAAACCCCCGGCCTAGGCGCTGAAATCGAGAAGAATTGGTTCCAGTCGCAGTTTGTCGGCAAGAAGCTCTACAAGGACGGAGTCGCCACCCCGTTTCAGGTGGTCAAGTCCGGCACGCCGCTCACCGAAAGTTCGGTCGACGGCATTTCTGGAGCGACCCTCACCGGGAACGGCGTGCAGGCCCTCATCCGCAAGGATGCCGCCGCCTACGCCGGCTATTTTAAAACCATCAGGGAGAACTAAACCATGGGTGCTGCCAAAAAACTTTTGATGGATCCGTTTTCGGACAACAATCCGATTACCGTGCAGGTGCTCGGCATCTGCTCCGCGCTGGCGGTGACGGTCAAGGTCGAAACCGCCATTGTAATGACCCTTGCGCTGACCGCGGTGGTCACGCTTTCGAACATGGTGATCTCGCTGCTACGCAACGTGATCCCGAACGGCATCCGCATGATCGTCGAAATGGCGGTCATCGCCTCGCTCGTGATCATCGCCGACCAACTGCTGCGGGCCTACTTGTTCGACATCAGCAAGCAGCTTTCGGTCTTCGTGGGCCTCATCATCACCAACTGTATCGTGATGGGCCGCGCCGAAGCCTTTGCCCTGCAGAACCCCCCCGGCGCCTCGCTGCTGGACGGACTCGGCAACGGACTCGGTTACGGCATCGTCCTGATCGCCGTGGCCTCCATCCGCGAAATTCTCGGCTTCGGCTCGTGGCTCGGCCTCCAGCTGCCGCTCGGTGAAAACTTCATGGGCAACGGGCTGGTCCTGCTCGCCCCGGGTGCCTTCATCATTCTCGGCCTGCTGATTTGGGCCCAGCGCACCATCAGCAAATACGTGGAGGATTAAACGACCATGGAACTCTTAAACATAGCTGTTGAATCGATCTTCATTAACAACATCCTGTTGGCGTTCTTCCTCGGGATGTGCTCCTTCCTGGCCTGTTCCAAGAAAGTGGACACCGCCATCGGCCTTGGACTCGCCGTGATTTTCGTGCTGACCATCACGGTGCCGGTCAACTGGTGCATCTACAACTTCCTGCTGCGGCCCGGCGCGCTGGCATGGATTGGGCAACCGGAACTCGACTTGAGCTTCCTGACCTTCATCTGCTTCATCGCGACCATCGCCTCGATGGTGCAGCTCGTGGAGATGATCCTCGATAAGTTCTTCCCCAAGCTCTACCACGCGCTCGGCATTTTCCTGCCGCTGATCACCGTGAACTGCGCCATCCTCGGTGCCTCGCTGTTCATGGTGGAACGCTATTTCGTTCCGACGGAAATCGCGTCCCCGATGATGAGCCTGGCAAAATCGACGGTGTTCGGGTTTTCGTCCGGCATCGGCTGGTTGCTCGCCATCGCCGCCATGGCGGCCATCCGCAAGAAGCTGCGCTACTCCCATTTGCCGGACGGCCTCAAGGGGCTCGGCATCACGATGGTCATGACCGGCCTGATGGCCATGGCCTTCATGTGCTTCTCCGGCATCGACATGAAGAAATCCGCCAAGCCGGAACCCGCACCCGTTGCCCAAACCACCGTTTCCCCTGAACCGAACAACTGAGACTCATAGCATGGAAAACGTAATCAACATTGTTTCAAGCGTCATCGTCTTCAGCTTCGTGATCATGCTGTTGGTCATCATGCTGATGATTGCCGCGAAAAAGCTGGTTCCCCAGGGCATGGTCAAGCTCGACATCAACGAGGGCAACCGCGAGCTGGAAGTCAAGCCGGGCTCATCGTTGCTCACCTCGCTCTCGGCGCAGAAGATTTTTCTGCCCTCCGCCTGCGGCGGCGGCGGCACCTGCGCCATGTGCAAATGCAAGGTGCTCGAAGGCGGCGGCGAGCTGCTTCCCACCGAGGCCGGGCAAGTCTCCAAGGCCGAAGCCAAGGAAGGCATTCGCCTCGCCTGCCAGCTGAAGGTCAAGGAAGACCTGAAGCTCGAGATCGAACCCTCCATCCTCGACATCAAGAAATACGAATGCACCGTCCGTTCCAACGACAATGTTGCCACCTTCATCAAGGAGTTGGTGGTCGAACTGCCGAAGGGCGAACGGCTCGATTTCCGCGCGGGCGGCTATATCCAGATCGACGTGCCGGCCTACAAGGGGCTTTCCTACAAGAACTTCGACATTGCCGAGGAATACCGCGGCGACTGGGACAAGTTCGACCAATGGCAATATGTGGCCAACAACGAAGAACCCTGCTTCCGGGCCTACTCCATGGCCAACTTCCCGCTGGAAGACGACATCATCATGCTCAACATCCGCATCGCGTCCCCGCCGCCGGGCACCGACTATCCGCCGGGCGTATGCTCCTCCTACGTGTTCAACCTGAAGCCGGGCGACAAGATCACCATCTCCGGCCCCTACGGCGAGTTTTTCGCGCAGGAGACCGACCGCGAAATGTGCTTCATCGGCGGCGGCGCGGGCATGGCCCCGATGCGCTCGCACATCTACGACCAGCTCAAGCGCATCGGCACCAAACGCAAGATCACCTTCTGGTACGGCGGCCGTTCGGTGCGCGAACTCTTCTACATGGACGAGTTCCGCGAACTCGAAAAACAGTTCCCCAACTTCAAGATGCACATCGCCCTGAGCGATCCGTTGCCGGAAGACAACTGGGAAGGCTATACCGGGTTTATCCATCAGGTCTGCCTGGACGAATATCTAGACCAACACGAGGATCCCACCGAGATCGAATACTATCTCTGCGGACCGCCCATCATGCTTAAATGCGTCAAGGACATGGTCCACGAGCTCGGCGTCGAACCCGAGATGGTCCTTGCCGACGACTTCGGCATTTAACGTATTCAGCCCGGCAACCGCCGGGCTTTTTTTTTGAATCGGCAGGACTCGACCCTTTGTGGTTTGACCCGGGTGTCGTGCATGCCTAGACTGTTGCGACAAGTCAGGAACATGAATGGAGGCGCGTGGTGTCGGATAAGGGAAAACGGAAAGTGGGCTACAAGAAAAACGGGAAGCTGGAAAAGGAGTTCTACGCGTCGGAGCTCGCGCGCCTTCAGATCGAACTGGTGAAGCTGCAGGA
>NZ_JBFJYW010000007.1:0-27327 GCF_041622395.1 Pontiella sp.
AAGGTGGGATTCGAGGCATGGATGATGTTGGCCCCGTTCAACGTGCCGGAGGCCGGGATCACCGGATTCAGCGGGCTTTCGGTCCAGGGGCCGTCCAACGATTTGGCCGTGGCAAGACCGACCTCCTGCATGGAACCGTTTTCATCGTTGTAGCGGTTGAGCAGGAAAACCAGAACGTAGGTGTCGCCCACCTTGGAAATCTGCGGATTATGATAGCTGGCTTCATCGCTCGCAAACACGTTGCCGAGCAGCGTGTAGGGGCCCTCCAGTCCGTCGGCCACCCAGTGGACGATCTTGCTGTTCCTGATCCAGCTGCCATCTTTGGGGATGACCGAATTGAAGATGTGCAGCCGGCCCGCTTCGTCGTAGATCGGCGCCATGCCCCAGGTCCAGGACCCGGCCTCGGCCTCCAGGATATATTTCCCCGGCACCTGCGCCTGGCAGAACGCCGACACTTCGATTCCCGAAGCGCGGTCGCACGCTCCCCCCGCCAGCAGCGCGGCCAGCGCAATACAACCCCATGTTTTCATCTTTGATTCCTTGTCCTGGTTCGCGATTCAACGATTCATGTTGTACAGAATAGGTGATTCGGCGGGGCTGGGTATCCCCATTATTGGGGATACGCCGCGCCCCGCGGCTCCCAGGGGCCTGCCGCGGATTACTGCAGGCCGTTGTTGACCCTGCCCGTGTACTTTTTCTGTTCCCAGGGAACGGAGCGGTCGAAGAGCGTGCCGTACTGCCGGTAATTGTTATGCTCCACCGCCTGTTGATTCCACTGCGCGAGCTCGGCATCGTATTTCACGCGCATTGCCTTGAGCATCGGTTCCGCTTCCGGGTTGTTGGCCAGGTTATTCATTTCCAGCGGGTCCTTGGTCAAGTGGTAGAGCTCTTCAACGGGTTTCATTTTCGCATCGCCATACCACCAATAGGTGTACTTCAACTCCTTGGTCAGCACCGTCAGGCATTGTGTCGGCACCCGTCCCCAGGCATTGATGAAGGCCATTTGCTCGCGGACATCCGCCGCCGGATTCTTCAGCAACGGCAACAGGCTGACCCCGTCCATGTTTTCCGGGACGGGCAGACCGGCCAGCTCCAGAATGGTCGGCGCAAAGTCGATGTTGCCCGTCAACGCCGGGCTGCGAAGCTTCTTTCCGGCCGTCGGGCAACGCGGATCATAGATCAGCAGCGGCGAACGGGCGGCCTCTTCCATCGGCAACACTTTCGATGCGTAGCCGTGGGCGCCGCAGATAAAGCCGTTGTCGCTGGTGTAGATGATGACGGTATTGTCGGCCACGCCCTGGGCGGCGAGCTCGTCGCGGATCATTCCGATGGCGACATCGATGGCATAAACCTGCTGGTAATACTTCGCCATGACCCCGTCGTAGTCCTTGTCGTAATCCCACCCTTCGAACCGCGGATACTGCCGGCCCTGCTTGCTCTGCACCGACATGTGCTCGCCCGCCTCGCGCCCGAAGTTCGCCGGCTTGGTCATCTTTTTCCCGGCGTAGACGTCGTCGAAACGCGGGTCCGGGGTAACGGGCCGATGGGCCGCCTTGAAGCTGATCGAAAGACAGAAGGGTTTCTGCTGCTTCACCGCTTCGCGGATCGCATCCCGCCCGAACGCGCCGTACGACAAGGTGGAGTGCGGATACTCCTCGGCATACTTGGCCATGGATTTGTTTTTGATGGTCTCATAAAAGGTTTGTCCCGGGCCGCCGCCCCACAGATCGAAATCTTCGGGACACAGCCCCTGGTTCCGGCCGTCGACTTTAAACCCGAATTTGCCGGCGAACGCCGTGAAATAGCCCGCTTCGCGCAACAGGACCGGGTAGGACTTCTGCCAGATCTCCGGTTTCATGTCTCCATGGTCGAAATTCGTTCCCGTTTTGTATTCATACATCCCGGTCATCACGGTGGCGCGGCTGGCCATGCAGATCGAGGTCGTGTTGTAGTGCCGGTCGAAGACCATGCCCTCCGCCCCCAGCTTGTCCATGTTCGGCGTAATTACATCGGGATTGCCATAGCAACCAACCGAGCCATAATTCTGGTCGTCCGCCATCAGGTAAATGATGTTCGGTTTCCCGGAAGCCGCCTGACTCGCCACTCCGGCGAAACAGGTAAGCGACAAAAGGACGGCGTTGAATGCAACCGGCATCCCGCCATTCCTCGTTCCAACTTTAATCTTCATTGCCATGCTCCTTGTTTATTTTCTTAGATTCCGTTTTCGCGTTGCGCGCCCCATCTTCGGCCGAAGCTATACGATTCGAAACCGCTGAATATGCCATATCGAATGTGCGAATAGAATCCCTTTTGCCAAGTTGTGCTTTGCCATGGGACCCCGTTCCTATTCCCCGGAAGCGATCGTGAACGACCAGACATCGCCCTCCTCGACCGAACCGTTTTCCAGCAGAGTGTCCACGCGCCAATAGTAGGTTCTTCCCTTCTTGAGCCGATACTTGTCCGACACGTTGAAGATGTTCTGCGGCGCTTCGACGACCGCCATGCCCTTCAGCCGATCCGGGCTCTCGCCAAAATAGATGCCGGCTTTCACGCCGCCCAGGCCGATCAGATACATCAGATCGGCATCCAGCGGAACATCCACGCCTCCATCCCTCGGAACCGGCATGGAGGCCCGCGCCAATTGCCGTCCGGGAATCCAATAGACCTCGTCGCCAAATTCATAGGCGCCGATGTCGGGCGCCTTCCCCACGTAGCCCGCCGTGACATCGATCGTTTTGCCTTTGACCGAACATTTGACGGGGATGCCCTGGTCCACCAATTCCGCGGCATCGGCGCGCGGGCGAAAGTCCCAGTTGTCCGGATCGCGCAGCAGTTCGCGCACCCGCTTCCGGTTCTTTCCCCCGGCATAGTTGTGGGAGGCGGCCCCGGGAACCGGCTTGTCGAGGAACTCCTGGGCGGCATTGTTGCGCGTCGTGGTGTTGGCGTTGCCTCCGGACCCCGTATCCACGTTCAGGTCGCTGTTGCCGTCGACGGCGAGGTTGTTGTAGACCTCGTGGTAATCGCCCTTGATATGCATGCCGTCCCCGTTCGAGGGCGAATGGCGCCGGATGCCCGACATGCAGACGTTGCGGTACACGTTGGCGTGAACCCCCTGAAGCGGCTTGTTGTTGCCGTCGTAGCGAAAGTCCCTTTGCCCGTTGTCGATGAACCAGTTGTAGCGGGCCACGGACTCCTTCACGTGTTCATGGGGCGAATACATCGAGGTTCCATCCGTATGCAGCAGGCCGCAACGGGTATGGAAATTATATTCGCACAGCGTCGCGGGGACCGCTTCGGGTTCGTATCCGTTCGGGGTGAATCGCCGGCCGCGCTTGCCTTCGATGTAGCGGTTGACCGAAAAGCTCTGGGCGTTTCCGTTCACCGAAAGCGTATTCCGCCGGTAAACGAGATCCATCATGTTGTCCAGATTGATCGTGCTGCTCGGATTGAAGCCTTCGTTCTTCCCGTTGTCGTTGTTCACGCACGCATAGTCGTTCATGTAAAAGAGATTGTTTTCGATCGTCATGCGCTCGACGTATTGGGCCGCCAGCGCGCTGGCATCCGAATACGTGAATTCGCAGTTGTACACGGTGATGTCGCGGCAGAAATCCTCCTCGCTCCCCTTGAAGAGCGCCGTCTCCGATGGGCCCGTCGCCCCCAGCGCGCGCTTCGATGCGGCATAGTAGCGGAAAGCGCAATTCCGGATTGCAATGTGGTCCGACTTCTCGAAGCAGAACGTCGTCGCAAAGAAGTCCAGCCCGTCGAGGATCACGTGTTTGGTTTCGGCATTTCCGGTGATGGCGTAGGTCTGGACTTTGCCCTGGATCGCGCGGCCTTGCGGATTGAGTCCGTTGTCGGCCCAGAGGTAGAGGGTTCGGGTCGATTCGTCATACGCCCACTCCTGCGCCGTATCCAGCAGCGCCCGTTCCGCATTCCCAACACCCCCTTCGAAGAAATAACCGTTCGTGGTTTTGTGTTTGAATAGCCGGGGGGTGTAGTCGAACTCGGCGGAGCCTTCGGCATGGTTCTCCACAATGCGCGAAGCGGTGGCATGCGCGCCGAAATTCAGCAAGGCCACGCAGCCGTTGAAGGAAAACCCCGCATCCGCAATCGACTTGCCGTCTTTGCCCGCATCGATCACGTGGCCATTCGGCGATTCCGGCAATTGCCCGCAGCGGGCGGCCGATCGATGCCATACGGCGTCGGAGAAGGCCAACGCGTTGGGGAAACGGGCCAGCGTCATCAGCTGGCCGTCCACAAACAACTGGGTGATGTCTTCGTCCAGCTTGGTCTGGTAGACCTTGCCGCCGTCCGAGGTCCATTTGCCATCGATGGCCATGGTGCCGTCCAGCACCACCTTTTCCCCGTTGTAGGCCGTCAGCGTGATGGGCCTGCCCGGGGCCCCCGCCTTGCCGCCCAGATCGATTGTTTCGCGGTAGACCCCCGCGCGGATATGGCAGGTGTCGCCGGACCACATTTTGTCCACCGCATGCTGGATCGTGGCGAACGGTTGCTTCAGGGTTCCCAGGTTCCGGTTGTCGCCCGTCGGCGCAACATAATATTCCGCCGCCATCGCCGAAGCACTTCCGGCCAAGATTATACTCAAAACGCTCCGGATCATTTTCACGTCTTTACCGTCGCCCTGTTTCGCGGCATCGCGGTCCTGCAAAGGACCGTGGTTAATAGCTCAGCTTTCCGCCGGACTTCGGCTTCTGTTTTTCGCCTTCCCACCAATCGCGCGGGCCTTCCGCTTCGATCTCCTTCCAGAGCTTGACGAGGATTTTTTTCATCTCCTCCGTTTTTTCCGGCATCTGCTGCGCCAGGTTGTTTTCTTCCTGCGCGTCGTTGGGGATGTCGTAGAGCTCGAACGCGGTCATCGTATCGTTGGCCACCAGCTTCCAGTTGTCGATCCGCATGGCGAGCCGATCCTCCGGCGGCGAAACATGCGTGCGCCAGAAAAGCGGCGTCTTGCGCGCTACCGGCTTGCCTTCAAAGGCCGGCAGCATGCTGACCCCGTCGATCGTCCGGTCGGTCGGCTGCGGAATCCCGCAGACCGCGAGCACGGTGGAAAAGATGTCCGAACCAATGACGGGCACATCGCTGACGGTTCCCGGTTCGATATGCCCGGGCCAACGCACCACGCCCGGCACCCGGATTCCGCCCTCGTAGTCGTTGCGCTTTCGGCCGCGCAGTCCACCGGTCGAGCCGCCGGTCGCACCGCCTTTGCCTTCGGGACCGTTGTCGGATGTGAAGATGATCAGGGTGTTCTCGCTCAGTCCCCGCTCTTCGAGCGCGTCCAAAAGCGCTCCGAGCGCGAAGTCCAGCTGGGTAATGTTGCCCAAGTGCTTCGCATTCCGATCGCCTTCGTAGAGGCTCGAGAAACGCGGGTCCGTCGCGACCGGGGCATGCGGTTCGTGGAACCAGACCGACAGCGCGAATGGCTTCGAAGGATCGCGCACCTCGTCCAGCCAATGGATTCCTTCGTGCGCGACAATCGGCGCGGAATAGCCCTCCAGCTCCCCGGCCGGCTCCCCGTTGCGCACGAAGTTGTTCGGGTTCTTATGGCTGGGGGCGGCATTGTTGTGCGTGTAGAACCAGTAGTCGTACCCGTGGTCGCCCGGCTGGGGAAACTCGGGATTGTTGAACTGGTTTTTCGAAAGCAGGTGCCACTTGCCCACATGGCAGGTTTCGTAGCCCGCCGCGCGCAGCAGTTCGGGATAGGTGGTTTCGCTGGCGCGAAGATGCGACGGACCGTTCCCGGAAAGATGCCGCCACACCCCGTTGCGATACGGCGTGCGCCCCGTGAGAATGGCGGAGCGCGAAGGCGAGCAGACGCCGCATGCCGAATAGCATTGCGTAAACCGCACCCCTTGCGATGCGAGCTTGTCGATGTTGGGGGTAATCATCTTTTCGTTGCCATTGCAGCGCACGTCCCCCCACCCCATGTCGTCGGCCAGAAAGACCACGATATTCGGACGCTCCGCACCAACTACGGCCGATGCAACCACAAAACCCATACAAAGGAAGACGCCTAGGCTTCCGCATTTTTTCTTCATCGAATAGTTCTCCATTTAGCCCGCGGTGCCTTCGTCGAAAGCGGGCGGGGTGGTTTGCTAGTTTTTCACCGTGATACGGAATCCGTTGATGATCTGCCCCGGCAGCTTTTTCGGCAACGGGATGGTCAATCCATCCACCGAGCGGTTCCATTCAAGCGGCTCATCGCTGCCCATCAGCTCGAGGGAAGCAATTTCCTGCTCCAGCACTCCGCCGAGCGCCAGCGTCTTGATGACGATATCCTGCGTCGGAGGCGCCAGCACGAAGGCGTAGAGCACGCCGTCCTTGGTGGTGAAACGGATGTCCGCTTGCGAGAACTCCTGGTGGTTTTCGCCCTGGCGGCCGTCTTTCACCTCCAACGGACCCTCGCCGAAGGTCTTCCACGGACGGGAACCATAGATGCCCTCGCCATTGATCTTCAGAACGTCGCCGAAGGCGATGAGATAGTCGGCCTGATTTTCCGGCAGGGTGCCATCGCCGCGCAGGGCAATGTTGAGCATGACGATCCCGTTCTTGCTGATGGCATCGACCCCATTGGCGACCATCACCGGAATGGTCATTTTATTGACGGCCGTTGCACGGTAGAACCAGCCGCCGGATAGGTCGGTCGCCCACATCCAGGGGATTTCCTTGATTTCGCCGGCGCCGCCGCGCTCCAGGTTGTAGGTGAAGGCCTTGCGGTCCAACTCGGGATTCTTGGTGGAGAAGACGACGGTTTGCTTGCCGTCGTTTTCCTGCAGATCGCGGTTGATGTATTCCGAAATGAATTTGGGGAACTCCGCTTTGGGGTATGAGCCGCAGTCATGGTTGAACATGTCGGGGTCGTATTTTTCGACGATCTCCCAACAGCGGGCATACCAGTGTTCGTTCCAGATGTCCTGTTCGGCGAAGCCTTTGGGGGAATAATCCATGTTGAAGAGCTTCCACTCCAGCGTTCCCTCTTTCTGGTATTTGCGGGCCGGACTGAACCATCCCGGCGACCAGTAGAGATGGGTGGAGATGCCGAACTTGAGGCCGTATTTGGTTGCGGCCGCTTTCCACTCCTTGAGGGTGTCGCGATGCGGACCCATATCGACGGAGTTCCAGGGGTGGAAGGAGTCATACATGTCGAAATTGTCGTGGTGACACGCCACGGGCATGATGAAGCGCGCACCGTTCTCCTTAACAAATGCAACCAGGGCGTCCGGATCCCACTTTTCGCCCTTGAACAGCGGGATCATTTTTTCGTACCCGAATTCCTCCGGCGGCCCATACCGCTGGGTGTGCCACTCGCACAACTCCTTGGCGATCTTCTTTCCGCCGCCGTACATGTTTTTGCCATACCACGACCCGTCGTTCGGACGGTCTTCATCGACTGCGGAAGGAATTCCCCAATGGAACCACACGCCGATTTTTCCATCCACGAGCCATTCCGGCACCTGGTAGTTCGCCGCCAGCGACTCCCAGGTCGGCTCGATCGGCGCCGCAGAAGCCGCTCCGCCCAACAACGCCGCCACACACACCATTCGCTTAATCATCTTGATATCGATCCCTTGCGATTCGCCATAAAAAGTTCCGTTCCGCACTCCGAACAAGACCGCTCGCGGATTCTTTTGTCCCCGGTACATCCATACGGTTCGAACGTACCGTTTCCACAAGTGATCGCATTGTATGCAATCCCGCCACTTTGCGTATCCCTATTTTATAGGACCCCCGGAAACCGTTTCATGATCCCCCGGCGCGAGCCGCCAGAGAGGCACCGACTGAAACCTGAACATATCCACGCATGATTCGGAGTCGGAGGATTGCGGCGCTCGGAGGGCATCATTCCGCCATGAACAAAAAATGCCCCCCGGAATCTTCCGGGAGGCCATCCATTGAATCAGCCAATAATCTTAGCTAAACCGTTTCTTTATCCACATAAAGCCGAGCCCGCTCAATCCGACCAGCGTCAGTGCAGCCGGTTCAGGGATGGCTTCGAGCGTCACGGCATTGATGCCTTTGTTACCTTGGTCATCTTGGCCATAGGCGACAAAATGGAACGATTTGTTGAAATCAAATACCGCAATGTTTTTAGACCCTTGATTAACGCCGTCGATCGACCACGCGAAATCCGCTCCGCCCGATCCATCAGGGGCGACAGTCATTGCGACTTCGAAATCGGTTGATGAAGGGCCAAGCAAGCCCGATGCATTGTCCAGATTCGTCACGCTTGAACCATCCGTGAAGGCGTAGTTCCCATTGTCCGGGTTCACGCCGAAGCTATAAACATTGGTGTCTCCCGAAAACGGATGAAAGCCGCTATAGGTGGAGAGATCCGTGTCATCGCTCACCAAGCCGAAGGAGAGAGAGCTTGCCCCAAGCGTACTGGTCCAAAAATAATCGACCGTTAGCTTAAAGCCTTGCGATGACTGAAAGGTATTGTCCGTATAGGCGATGGCCCGATTTAGATAATGGGTGTTGGCGCTTGTTACAAACTGCAAAACGCCCGTATCGTCCCAAGAGTGTTGACGGATCGTTCTGCTGGTCAGCCCACCGCCGACGCCAGCATTAACGCCCAGCCCATCCTCTCCAAAGTTGTCCTGATAGATGATCGCCGCCTGCACGCCCACCGACGCCAGCAGGCAAACAACTAGAAGGGCTATAATTTTTTTCATTTTTTCTCCTTTGTAGATTCGGGAAACCCCTTGTTTTCCCAATTGTTTTATTTCTAAAAGTCGGTTTTCAACCGGAAAGGGTACGGCGTACTGCCGTACCCTCACCCACATTTATTCGCTCAGCTTGAAGAACAGCTGGGGTTCGCTGCCTATGGCATTGGTCGAAGGCGAAGTGGCCCCCGGAATCGCAACACCCCATTTCGGGTATACGAGGTTGGCATTGGTCAGCACGTCATAGGAGACATTGCCTTCCCAGCTAAACACCAGGTTGCCGCCGGAGACCCCGAGAGCAACGTCGGGCACGCCGCCCGGCTTGATGTTGATGCTGAAGTCGGCCAGATACAAATTCCATCGCAGCGCGAAGGAACTGGGGACCCCACCGAGATCCGCCGAGGTTACGTACAGCGGGTTGCTTTCGGCCAGAACGCCGTTGATGGCATACTGCGTGGCATTGAACCGGGTTGCAAACAACGCGCTTGCTCCTTCGCCGATGACGACCTGGTGGCCATAACTGTTGTTGGTCTCTCGATAGGTAACCCCCGTGAAACGGTTCAGCGAAGCGAGGGTCAAACTCTGACTCGCGGAAACACTGAGGTTCTGGACCGTGAGCGCCAAGGTTTCCCCGGCTTGCATCAATCCGTCGGCAACGGCCCATCCATTCGCGTTGAGGGTAACCGAAACATCGTTCGTTCCGATGGCCGCGGATCCTTTGTACGCATTCACGTCCGTATCGGAAGCGATGAAGGTCGTGCTGGCCGTACTGCCGTTCAGGGCCTCGACCCGTACGTCGAAGGTCAACGTGTCGTTGACGGCATCCCCGTCGAAATCCGCGCCCGTGTAAGTTACCGAATAGATATAATCGTTGCCCGAGGCAACGCCCTCAACGACCAGGTTGCTGGTGCTCCCGCCAACCTTCAACGTGTTGTTCGAGGTTGCCAATCCCGTGCCGAGATCGGTAAAGGAAAGATTCACGCCGGCGGGCTCGACCCAAATCCTGACCGTGGCCGGATCGCTGCTGCGTACGCCGTCGCTGACCGTGAACGTAAAACCGTCCGCCCCTTCATGGTTCGCATCCGGGGTATAGGTCAGGGTAGGCGCCGTGCCGCTCAGCGTCCCGTGGGCCGGGGCCGACACGGCATAGGTCAGGTTGCTGCCTTCCGGATCGTTGCCGCTCAGCGTAATCACGGCGTTGGTTCCATATTCGAGAATGACCTGCTGCGAATTCGCACGGGGAACATAGTTCGTTACCGAAATCGTAATGGTGGCCGGGGCGCTGTCCGCCAGACCATCGTTGACCAGGAACGTGAAGCTGTCGAGACCTTCATAGCCCGCATCCGCCGTGTAGGTTAGATCCGGCAGCGCGACGTTTGTCGCCAACATGCCGTGGACCGGGTTTGAAAGTACCGCATAGGTCAGGTTGCTGGGGCCGTCCGTATCGCTGCCGCTCAGCGTGATCGCCAATGTGGAGCCGGGTGACACCGCCAAACTTTGCGCCGTGGCGACCGGCAACTCATTCGACACCGAGATCGACACCGTAGCCAGCGCACTTTCATCCAGCCCATCGAAGACTTTGAAGGTCAATCCATCGGTTCCCGCAAAGCCCGAGTCCGGCGTGTAGACCAAATCCGGCGCGGTTCCCGAGAGCATGCCGTTGGTCGGCGAACCCACGACCGTATAGGTCAGGTTGCTGGGGCCGTCCGTATCGCTGCCGCTCAGCGTGATGCCCAGTGCGGTATCGGGCAAGGTCTGTACGCTTTGCGAATCGGCGATGGGCGCGTCATTCGGCGCCACCGTGATCGAAACGGTGGCCAGGTCGCTATCGAGCCCCCCGTCGTTGACGATGAAGGTAAAGCCGTCTGCGCCTTCAAAACCCGCATTCGGAGTGTAGATCACATTCGGAATCGAGCTGACGTCCAGCGTACCGTTGGTCGGATGATCCACGATCGTATAGCTCAGGCTACCGCCCTCTGGATCGAAGCCGGTCAGCGTGATGTCCCACGCCGTGTCGGGGTACACCTTGACCTGCTGCGAATCGGCGATGGGAGCCGCATTGCCGAGTGCATTCAGGGATACGGAATTGATCCCTTTGTCACCTTGGTCGTCCTGGCCATACGCGACAAAGCGGAAGGTTTTGTTGAAATCAAATACCGCAATGTTGTTGGTCCCCTGATTCGCGCCGTCGATCGACCAGGAGCAATCCGCCCCGCCCAACCCATCGGGAACGATGTACAGAACAACCACGAAATCCTTGGAGGTTGATGGCCCCAGCAAGCTGGATGCATTGTCCAGATTCGTCACGCTTGAACCATCCGTAAAGGCGAAGTTCCCATTGTTGGCGTTCACGCCGATGCTGTAAACGGAAGAATCCCCCGAAAACGGATGAAAGCCGCTATAGGTGGAGAGATCCGTGTCATCGCCTACCAAACCGAAGGAGAGGGCACTTGCGCCTCCATCACTGGTCCAAAAATAATCGACCGTCAGCTCAAACCCCTCCGTTGACTGAAACCCATTCTCCGTATAAGCGATGGCCCGATTCTGGTAGTGGGTGTTGGCGCTTGTTACAAACTGCAAGACGCCCGTATCGTCCCAAGAGTGTTGCCGAATCACGTTACTTTGCAGCCCGCCACCGACGCCACTCGTATTAACGCCCAGCCCATCCTCGTCAAAGTTATCCTCATAGATAACCGCCGCTTGAGCGGTTCCGGCCAGCAGGACCCCCGCCAGCACCGTCGTCATTCCCAACCAACTTTTCCTCATCTTCCCGTCCTCCGTTTAGGGTTGTCTCCCGTGTGTGCGACCCAGCGCCACGATATGCGCCTGTTTTACGAGTCTTTCTTGAATTTACTCGGTCCAGAACAGCTGTCTATCCCCATTTTATAGGACACGGCCCATGCTATTTTTAACTCGGTCGATCGGGACATGTGGTTCGCCTTCCCCCTCCCTATGAAAAATAATTCATACTCGAAAATCCCCAAACCGGGATCCGCTACTCCTGCCGGATCCTGAGCCGAAAGAACTTGGCAAGACCCTCGTCCGCATAGCGATTGGTGACGGTTTCGTAGCCATCAACTGCGGGGCCGACGAAGATTTGGTCCTGCATATTGGTACACGCAACGGAATCGACTAGATTCGTGGTGTCGATCAGCAGATAGGTCAGCCCTTGCTCGGCATGGTCCGTCCGACGGTTGTGGACAAACTCGAAATAGTTCGTTCCTCCCTCAACCACCGGGGCAAAGAATTCCTTCGATCCGGCATCTGCGCGGGTCGGGTTCATGCCAAGGGCATATTCCGCCAGGTTGTCGTAGCCGTCACCGGCACCGCCGTTCTCGGCATCGGTGCCGAATTGCGCGTTGTCGCCGGTCAGACCATAGCCGGCCGCCCAGCTGGGATAACTGTCGTATTTCAACAATTCCAGTGCCACATCCTGGATCGATTTTCCATTTCCATTGTCATCCTGGCCATAGACGACCACGCGGTAGCGTTTAGTCAGATCAAAGCCTTCTGCAATGGTTCCAGAAGCCTCCACCGTGCCATTGATCGAATAGCTCCAGACGCCGCCTTGCCGAATTTCGATGTCGACCCGGGTCGATTTCTTCGTGGCGAATTGGACGTTGTCGCCCGACTGATCCAGGTTCGTGCATGCCGTTCCGTCTGTGAAATTCAGCCCTTGCTTCTCCGTGCCGCCATGGGTCGTCAGGTTTGCTCCTAGGCTATATACATCCGTCTGGCCCTTAAACGGATTGCTGGCAAAGCCGGTCAATTCGGTTTCATCGCTGACCAATCCAAAGGAAAAGTTATTCGCCCCTCCATCGTCTAGAAGGCCGATCGTATAGTAGACCGTCAGTCTAAATCCCCCGGCCGATTGGTAGGAACTGGTCGAATAAAGGATCGCTGAACGGTCATAACTAGTGCCGACGCTGTCATAAATCCAGGAGGTCACCGTTCCATAATCATCGGTTACCGGATCCCAATAGGCACTCTTGGCAACGGTTCTGCTGCTCATGGGAATCATTCCGACGGTATCGAACGACCAAACCTCTCCGGTCTCAACGGAGCCGTCGGCCAGCTCGGTATCGACGCGCCAATAGTAGGTTTGGTTCGGTTCCAACCCTGGGGCTTCGGCGAATTCCACGATGTTCTGCGGGTCTTTCCGGGTGGCGGCGAATTCCAACTGGTCTGGGCTCGACCCAACGTAGATATGGGCCCGCGCGCCTCCTAGGCCGATAAGATACATCAGGTCGGCATCGATCGGAACCGCCACGGCTGCGTTCTTCGGAACCGGCATGGAGGCCTGTGCTTCCTGACGGCCCGGAATCCAGTACGAATCCTTCCCGAATTCATAGGCGCCAATATCCGGCGCATCACCGAGGAATCCTGCCGTCACGTCAAACGCTACGCCATTAACGGTGCACGTGACATTGGTACCCTGATCAATGAGTGCGGTGGCGGTCGCCCGCGGGCGAAAATCCCAGTTGTCCGCATCACGCAACTGGCTGCTCATCTTAAACGATTCTTTCTGGGCAGCGACGTTGTTGGAATCGTCCCCTGGGAGTCCCCAGTCATTCTCGTTGCGATGATAGGTGCTGTTCGTCGTGCTGAACCACGCTTCGCTCGTGAAATAATCGGGATTGGAGGCCTGCTCCAAATAGTCATCCAGCAGGTCGGCGGCATTATTACGCGAGGTTGAATGTGCATTGCCCCCTTTGCCGATGGAAACCTCAACCGATGACCATTTTCCAATGCCGGTATTATTGTACACCTCGTGGTTATCCCCCTTGAGATGACACCCATCACCGACCGCGACGGCCTTGATCAGCGTCGACATGGCGACATTGCAGTAAAAGTTCGCATTGGTGCCGAGCAAGGGGTCGTTCCACCCGTCCCATCTGAAGTCCCGTTCATAATTTCCAATAAACCAATTGTAACGGGCGACGGATTCGACCACATCATCGTGCGGCATATAAATGGAAGATCCGTCTCCCTGCTTGCGCGCACAATCCGTATGGAAATTATACTCAATCGTTACCGGCCTGATGGGACCGGTTTTATACCGATTGGCCGACATACCCTGCCCTGCTCCGGCCGTCTTCATCGTATTCCTCCGGTAGACCAGATCCTGCGCATTGTTCATTTGAACCGCCGCAAAAACATCGATGTTCGCAAAATCAATCTCGCTAAAAAGATTGTTTTCGATGAGCATGTTTTCCACATATTTACCGACCAGCCCAGCGCCGTCCGCATAACGAAATGCACAGTTATATACCGTGATATCCTGACAAAAATCCGATTCTTCCCCGATGAACGAAGCCGTCACCGACGCGCTGATATCCCCGAGTGCACGTTTTGATGCCACATAATAGTCAAAGTCACAATTTTGGATCGTGATATCGTCGGAGGAAGCAAACGCCACAGTCGTTGCCCAGAAATCCAAGCCGTCGATGACGATATGCCGGGTATACGCATTCCCGACAAACGCACACTCCTGCGTCTTGCCATAGATGGCCCGCCCCGTTGGGTTCTGCCCGTCTTCGGACCACAAATATAAAGTTTTGAAGGATTCGTCATAGGCCCATTCCCCGGCCATATCCAGCATGGCGCGTTCCGCGTTGTCTTTTCCGCCCTCCATGAAATAGTAGTTCGATGTGCCGATTTTTTCCATCCAGGCAACGTTGAACGTATTGGATCCGGCCACATGATCCTTGACCAGCCGGGCATACGTAACGTGATCGGCAAAATTGCACACTGCCACGCAATCATTGAACGAGAAGCCAGCCCCCTCCAGCGTAGCGCTCGCCCCCGCATTCGGATTATCAACCACTTCAAACCGACTGCTTGATGCCACCCTTCGGCGATGCGACGCATAGCTCCACATCTGATCCGAGAAGGCCGGCGCATTGGGGAAACGCGCCAGCGTCATCAGTTTTTCCCCCACGAACAGCTGCGTTATATCCTCCGTCAGGGTGGTCTTGTAGATATTTCCCTCGTCCAGGGTCCAGCTGTTGGTGATGGCAACCGTACCGTCGAATTTCACCTCTTCATCGCCGAAGGGGGTCAACGTTATGGGGTTGCCCTCGGCACCGGCTATCCACGACAGGTCGACCGCCTCGCGATATGTCCCCCCGCGGATATAGCAGGTGTCGCCGGGCCCCATCCCATAAAGGGCATGCTGGACCGTGGCGAAGGGTTCCGCCAACGTTCCGGGGTTGGCATCATCCCCCGTGGTTGAAACATAGAAATCCTCGGCAACTTCCGGCTCGCCACTCACCGTCACCGTAAAACCGAACGAGACATTTTGGACGCCCCATTTTTCGGGGTAATGGTTGGATCCGCCGTTTTGATCCGCCGTGACAATCAGCGTATTGATCGGGGCAATGCTCCTGCTACCGTTGTTGTTCCAGGTCTCGCCAAACAGACCGCGGCCCTCGCCGACCACATACCCATGCCCATAGCTGCTGGCATTCTCCTTGAAGGAAAGTCCATCAAAACCGTTGAATTGGGCGGTTCCCACGCTTGAATAAGCCCCGAGCAATGTAAAGACGAGCGTTTCCCCGTCGCCCATGTTTCCGCCAACCGTAAATTCATCGGTGCTGATATCGACCTGCGCGTCGATGGAACCAATACTCGCCACGGCACCGTTGGTCGTGGCCGAGGAAGCGATGAGGTAATGATCAGCCACTGAGCCCGTAACCGCGGACACCTTGAATGCAAATGCAAGGGTGTCATTCGTCGCATCGCCATCAAAATCCTGGTTGGCATAGGTAACCATGTATTTATACCCGTCACCAACCACCGTCCGGCCAACCGTTATTCCATTGGTGTCATCGTCCACGTTCAGGGTGTTATCGAGCGAGTCATGGACGCTCAAATCCGCAAAACTGCACGTTGTCTCGCGCGGATCGGCCTGCACCTTTGCCGCCAGCAGCAAACAGACGGACAAACAGAATAACGTTCGCATCTCGATTATTCCCATTTTCATCATCCCCAAGGATCAATTGTTCCTGCGAACCCTGTTGCTTCAGCATCCGTGAAGTCGGCAATACCTACACCAACCTCATTCCTAAAACAGAGTACGCGAGTTATAAAATCCGGATATCCCCATTATTAAGGACACGGCAAAGTGAAAAGAACCGGAAACCGGCTGCGGCCGGGCATGGAATGCCGTTACTCAGGCAGGAAGCGGGGTGGGATTGGAAGGAGGTCGTTTCGGAGCTGCCGATGTGGTGGGCATACCCTGCATCAAGAAAGGATCACGCTGGCTCCGGGCGCACCCCTCGCTCATCGGAAAAACGCGCGCCGACGCAGCCCGAAAGAAAGCGGAGCCTCAATCGGCGAATATTCCAGATAGGACGTCTCCTGCGGAATCACGCTTTCTTGGCTTTGTAGAGCATCCAGGCGGCGAGGGTTTTGGCGTCGGCGATCTCGTTGTTGCGGATCATGGCGTCCATTTCCGCTTCCGAGAGGATGACGGTTTCAATGTTTTCGTCTTCATCGAACGCGGTCACGCCCTGCTCGCCGACCTGGGCATAGAAGATGTCGATGCGCTCGGTGCAGTAGCCGACACTCGGGAAGATCGGGCCCAGCAGCTCGATCGACCCGGCCGTATAGCCCGTCTCCTCCTTCAGCTCGCGCGCGGCGGATACCTCTTCGGCCTCGCCCGGATCGCAATTGCCCGCCACCACCTCGAAGCAGATGCGCTCCATCGCCTTGCGGAATTGGCGGATGAAGATGAAGCGCCCATCCGGCAACTGCGGGATCAGCGCCACGGCCACCCCGTGCCGGACGATCTCCCGGACCGAGCGCCGCCCGTCCACCAGTTCCACCTCCAGCACATCCACATTCAGGATGCGCCCTTCAAACACCGTCTTCGTCGATATGGTTTTTTCGTACATGTTTGGCTCCTTCATTCCTGCTTGGAACGCATCTGCTCACGATCGTGAGCAGATGCGTGCCCGGCGGTTCCGTTTAGGCGATAGACACTGCAAACGACGTTGCGCACGTATTGTTCGTCGGAAATACCGTCGGTAACTTCCTGCGGAAACTGGACGAGCGTCTGGAAGTGCTCGGCGAAGCCGCGGAAAACCTCGAGCCGCGCGGGGGTGTCGAGCTCGTTGCGGCGCATCAGGGCCGCGAGGGCCAGCGAGGCTTCGCTCGGCGTAACTTGCGAGCAGAGGCGCGCCTCCAGATAGGGATGGTCCGAAAACGAGTTGTATTTCATGCCGCCGAGCTGGCCGATGTCCGGCGGGTCGATCTTGGGTTGCCGCACCACGACGGTGCCGGCCGCGATGTCGCCCAGGCGCTGCGCACGACTGTTGAGGAGGGTGGTGACGCCGCCGACGAAATAGAACAGCGGAAGGGAATCGACGAAGCGCAGCAGGTTGCGGACGACGATCTGGTTGAAATGCAATCGGTGCCCGCCCTCGTCGACGACGCGCAGGCGCAGCAAGCGCTTCCCGAGCGTCTGGCCGTTCCACAGCCACTCCAGGCAGATGCCGTACCCGACGGTGACGGCAAAATAGACGATGATCGAAAGGGCCATCACAAAATCGACGTTGACGACCGCGGCGAGAAGCAGCACCGACCGGATGGCCATGGTCAAGACGCCGACGGCGGTGATGTCGACCACCCAGGCGAGCATCCGGACCACGGGGCTGGCGAGCATCGACGAAAAGACGACGCCTTCCGGGGTTCGGATGTTCAAGATATGGAACTTGGTATTAATCGTCCACCTCCCCTTCGCGGCCGCTGAAGAACAGGAACGCGAACAAGAGGACGAGTTCGACCAGGCCGACGGCGATTTTCAAGCCATAGGAAAGCGCGGGTTCGTGGTCCTGCGAGAAATAGGATTCGACCAGCCCGGCCCAGACGAGGAGTACCGCCACCCCGCCGATGAGCGTCACCAGGTCCGGCCCAATGGCGCGCAGGCGCATCTTCATCGAGAGGCGGTTACCCCACCCGACCATCGCGCCGGCCAGCAGCAACCCGGCCTGCCCGGCGATCAGGATCGCGGGGATTTCGACGCTGCCATGCGGCAGCAACCAGCCCGTCAAGAAGATCCCCTCGCCGGCCATCAGATAGTCGGCGATCACCGCGCCGAGGATGGCGCCGTTGTAGAACAGCAGGACGATCGATCCAACGCCCCAACTGATCCCCAAGGCCAAAATCAGAATCGAAACCCGCGTGTTGTGCGTCATCAATTGGGCGGAAAAGGAACCCTTGCCATCGAGATCGCTCCCCGTCTTCCGTTCCTCCTTGGCCACCCGCTCGCTCGGATCGCCCTTCAAATGGCTAAAGGGCATCAGCGCCACCTTGGCGTCCGGATCGAACAGCACCGCCCCGCCGCCGAACAGCGAACCGACCACGGTGATGGCCAGCGCCAGCGAAAAGCACCGCGCGCGACGGCGGAAGGTTTGCGGGAACACCTTGAAAAACCAGTGCAACGGCCGGAACCGCATGCTGTTGGCCTGCTTTTCCTGGATCTCGCCGAAGGCGCGCGACACCAGCGACTCCAGATAGGCTTGCAGCTCCGTTTGCGTCACGAATTCGCGGATCCGGATCAGGTCCGACGACGTGCGTTCGGCGAGGTAGTGAAAGCGCTTCAGCTCCTCGAGCTCAAAGCTGCCGAAGGGCTCGCGCCCGATCCGCACGAGCAACGCCTCCAGCTCGTCCCAGACGGGCCGCTCCTTTTCGATGAAACTCTGGAGATTGATGATCATGGTTTTTCTAATTAAATAAGCTGTCGCTGCTTGATCTGCATGTATTGCGTAACGAGGTCGGCGCTGAGATGCTCGTTGTCGAGCAGGTTGAGCCGGACGCCGATGGTGTGCAAGCGAAGTTCGAGCTCGTGCAGTTTGCGCCACGCGATATGCCCGCCGAGGCGCTCGTAGAGATCGGCGACCGAGCCGGCCGGCTCGCCCGTGAACAGCGGTTCGGCGCCGGAAGGCTTCATCATATTGACGACGGTGAGATGGTGCCGGCTCAACACCGCGACGCTCTCCTTGAAACGCTCGGCCTCCGCCGCATCGTCGAGGCTCGTCAGGAAGATGAGCAGCGCGCGCTTGCGCAGCCGGGTGCGGAGGAAGGAAACCAGCTCGTCGAAATCGGGCGAGGCCTCTTCCGGCAATAGGGTGTAGAGCGCATTGCGGCAGGTGTCGAAATGCGCCTTGCCGCGCGCGGCCTTCAGGAACAGGTGCGGCTTGGATCCGAATTCGACCAGGCCGAACAAGTCGCCCTGCGATTCGGCGGCGACGGCCAGCATCAGCGCCGAGCCGATATAGCGCTCGAGCAGGGTGGCCTGCTCATCGGTGCCCGGCACCTGCACGCGCCGGGCGCTCAGGCGCGACGAGTCGAGCACCACGTAGATTTCCTGTGTGCGCTCGATCTGATAAACCTTGGTGACGGGATGTTGCCGCTTGGCAGTCGTTTTCCAGTGGATGTCCTGGTAGGTGTCGCCGGGAATATATTCGCGCAGCTTTTCGAATTCGCGGCCCTTGCCGACCTGCCGCCAGAGGTGGCCGCCGTAGTCGCCGCGGTTGAGGAACAGCGCCGCCGCGCTTTTGCGCTCGCGCCGCAGGTTGGGATAGACGCGCAGTTCGGCAACGATGGGCACCGACCGGCGCACGAGCCACAGCCCCAGGAACGACGCCGTTTCCAGGCAGCAGGCTTCGAGCGCATACTTTCCGCAGTCGGCCGGCTCCACCGTCCATCCGAGCTTGTACCAGCGGTCGGCCTTCGGCAGCTCCATCAAGAAATGTTCCTGGTCGGAGCGGATCGACGGCGGAAGCGGCACCCCGAAACGGATGGCCCGGAACGGTCGACCTTTGCTTCTGACGCGCAACGCGACGAGGCCCTCCACCCGTTTGGAAAGGCGGACGATCGCCGGGGCCTCCACCTCGATGTTGCGCAGCCGGCCGCCGCTGACGGCGGCGTCGATCAAAACAACCGCCAGCGCGCCGGCCGCCAATGCCGAACCGATCAGGAACACCGCCGGGGAAAACGCCGCCCCGACCGCATAGGGCAAAAGCACCACGGCGGCGGCCAGCAGCAATCTGTTCGACGGGACGATCAACGCGGCACCGGGATTTCCTGAAGGATTCGTTCCACGATTTCGGAGACGGTCATGCCTTCGATCTCGTATTCCGGGCGAAGGATGATGCGCAGGCAGAGGATCGGTTCGGCCATGGTCTTGATGTCGTCGGGGGTGGCGAAGTCGCGGCCCTTGATGGCGGCGTAGGCGCGGGCGGCCAGGATCAGCGCCTGCGTGGCGCGCGGCCCGGCACCGACCAGCGTGCTATCGTCGGAGCGCGTGGCGCGGACAATGGCGACGGCATAATCGACCAGCTCGTCGCGCACGGCCACGTTCTGCAGCGCGGCGCGAAGCGCGCCGAGTTCGTTGGCGGGAACCACCGCCTCGACCCCGCCCGATTCCAGCACCTTTTCGGGCGCATCGGCACCGAGGCTGCGCTTGGCCAGCTCGATCTCCTCGTCCTTTCCAAGGCAATCCATGGTGATCTTGAGCATGAAGCGGTCCTTCTGCGCTTCGGGCAACGGATAGGTTCCTTCATACTCCAGCGGGTTCTGCGTGGCGAATACGGTGAAGTCGTCCGGGAGCAGATGCGTATCGCAGTCGATCGTCACGTTGCGCTCCTGCATGGCCTGAAGCAGCGCCGACTGGGTCTTGGCCGGGGCGCGGTTGATTTCGTCGGCCAGCAGGAAGGTCGTGAAGATCGGCCCCTGGACGAGATCGAACGCATTGGTCTTCATGTTGAAGATATTGGTTCCGGTGATGTCGGCGGGCATCAGGTCGGGCGTGAACTGGATGCGGCCGAAGTCGCAACCGAGCACCTTGGCGAGCGTGCGGACCAGCAGGGTCTTCGCCACGCCGGGCACCCCTTCGATCAGCGCGTGGTTGCGCGTGACGATGGCGATGAGCGCCTTGTCGATCACGTCCTCCTGTCCAATCACCACCTTGGCAATCTCCTGCCTGGCCTTTGCCAGCGTTTCCTGAAGTTGTTCAATCGTATACGCCATGGCTATTTCCTTTCGTTCAAAATCTGCGTGAGCTTGTTGTAGGTTTCGACCGGATGTTTGCCGGCATCGAGGTTCCGCAATTCGGATTCCAATCGGGTGCGTTTTGCTTGCATCGACGGCGTGCGCGCGAAGGTGGCGATCCATTCCGAAACCATGGTTTCCAACAGTTTCTTCTGGGGGATATGCCGCAGCAGCAGGTTGTTGAACCCGCTCATCGACCCCACCCCCGAACCGATATCGTTCGGCCCCGACTCCTCCTCGTGGCGCGGGATGAAGCTGGTGGAGCGTTGCCAAACGAACAGCCCGGCAATCGCCAGCAACACAAAGAGCACCCCTTGCAAGCGGTAGCGGTTCACCAGCATCATCACGCCTTCCTGGCTGTGGACGCCGAGATGTTGCTCGTCGAACAGGATGCGCGCGGGAGCACCGATCATCCGAATCAAAAACGCCGTATGGCGGTCCTGGACCATGGCCTCGTTGCAAAAGGCATAGCTATCGGCCAGCAGCACCAGGGAACCCTTCCGGTAGGGCCGCTCGACCACGACCGGTTTGCCGAGATAGCGGTAGAGCACGGTCCACTCTTCGCCCAGCTCCGAGAACCAAAGGGCCGATTTCCACGGGATCGACGGCAAACCGACCGCCGCTTCCGGGAGCGCCTCCGTCTCCTGCTCGATTTCCGTGAGGTCGCTGCGGACGAACTCTTCGAGTTCGACCTCCCAGTCGATCCGCCCGTCCGACTCCGATACCGAAACCCATTCGTTCATTTCGGCGGAATCGCCCTTCGGCTCGTCATCCTTTTTCTTAGATTTGTTGATGCGCGGCTCGACCGAGCCGAAGGCCAGCACCGCCCGCCCGCCGGATTCGACAAACGGCCGCAAGTCGCGTTCCGTCTCGTGCAGCAACGACCCCGTGCTTCCGCCGAGGAACAGCGCGGTGGAATTGGTGCCGTCCATTTCGGCAAAGGGTTTGAGGCGCTGCTCGACATCGACGTGCGGCATCGCTTCGAGCGCTTCGAACAGAATTTTCGCGCCGAGCGGATCGGCGCGGAACGAGGAATAGGCCGGGTAGACATCGCCCGCGTCGAAACGCAAGGCAAACAACTGATGGAACCCGAGGCCCAACAGCCCGAGCAAAACCGCCGGCAGCAGCCACATGCCCCCGTTACGCATCGACGCCATGGCGCATCCTTTCCATGTTGTGCTCCAGTTGGCCGAGATCTTCCGCCGAGGCGGGATGCAGGCCATACCAGGCGCGTTCGAACAGGGCGATGTTTTCGCCGAACGCCGGCACCACGTCCGGGCAGCGCCGCGCGCGGCGAACCAGCTCGCGGCGGTAGTCGAGGTTTGACTTCGAATGCAGGATCGAAAGCAGCCCGTTGCGCGAAAGGTATGCCAATCCGGCCAGGAACCAGGCGCGCGTGGCCTTGCGCAGTTCGCCGCCGGCGGCGAGCTCGCGCGCCATCGCAATCCACTCGTCCTCTTCCAGCAGGGTGGCCATGATGTTTTCGTCGTCGAGGTCGACCTTGATCGTGGCCGCTTCGGCCTCCACCAGCTTGGGCGGCGACGTACGGCGCGCCAAGACCGCCTTCGCGAGAAAGACGACGAGGATCGTCAGCAACACGACCAGCAGCAGGATCGACATTCCCTTGAAAAAAGCGGGGTCGAGTCCATTGCCGCGCTCCGACCGCCGATGCTCGGGCGTGAAGCGATCGCCCAGCCATTCGAAGAAGTCCTCGATCGACTCGCCGATCGATTTGACGATGGATTCCATCCCGTCGAACACCGAATCCATGAACTTGCCGAAAAACCCTTTATCCTCGTCCGATTCGTTGAAGGCGCGCGGCATACGCCACGTAAACTCGCGTTGCTGCATGACGCGGTCGACCGATGCGTCCAGCTCTTGCACTTCAATGGAAGGCGCATCGTTCTTTTTGGCAGCGCGGGCGTCGAGCGCTCCGAACAGCAAAAAGGCAACCAGGCCCGCCCGTGCCAGGCCCGCGAGCCGGCGGCGCGGCGGCAATGCCTTGAGGTCGGCGAGCAGGTCGGCGCCCGTCCGGATCGACTCGCAGGCCTGGAAGCGCAGGACATAGACCGCTTTGACGAGCGGCTCCAGCGCGAGGTAGGTCAACGCGATCACGATCCCGATGAAGGTGGAGTTGCCCATCCAATGCCAGCTGCGCGTGAATTCGCTTTCGATGCCAACCAGCGACTTGAGCAAACCGGGCGCATAGGCCAGCAGCGAGACAATGTTGAGCAAGATGAAATAGCCAAAGCCGGCCATCACGGAAATCAAGAGATGGTTTTGCTTCGGCCACGGCATGGCCGCTTGCCGGGCCTGGGCGGCGGCCGCCTTCCCCTGCTCCGGATCAACGATGCAAAGGTTGTTGAAGTAGGCGTAGATCCACCCGAACGGCACCGCGACCAGCGCGGAAAAGGGAACGAGCACCAGCGCCCACGCGGAATAGATGAGGTGGAAACGGTACAGGCGCAGGAAACGGCCGAACGTGACGGGAGCGGCCGCCTTCCCCGTTGCGAGGGTGGAGAGTTTTTGGGCAAAGACGGCTTGCCACGAGCGCATCCAGACATAGAGCAAGGCCACGCCGAGCGCACCGCCGGCGCAGCGGTCGTCCGCGAAGGGACTGGCCGCCATGTCGGCAAAGAAATAGAGGACGGCGAGCAGATACGGGATTGCGCCGAGATAGAAAAGCAGGAGCGTCGGGAGCGGCGCCATGCGCAACAGATGCATGGCGCGCTCGATCAGATCCAGTGCGCCTTCGGCCGCTCCATGCTTTTCCCGACGGCTCATATCGAACTCCAGATGTCGCCGGAGTGGAACGAATCGGGAACCATCAGCAAGATTTGCCCGATGGCGTAGAAGACGAGCCAGGCCAGCAGCAGCCCGACGGCGGCCTTCAGCAGATTCCCGGCCGCCGGAAGCACTCGCGATTTTTTTCGCGTCTTGGCCGTTTCCGGTTTTTGCAGGCAGTTGGCGCAGATGAGGCGGCCATCGTGCTCGGTGACGCACTCGCGGCAAAAAAAGTCGTGGCACATCGGGCAGCGGGCAACGGCCTCCCGCCCGGCATGGTTGACGCATTTCGTTTGATGCAGCGACGCCACGGTCAGGCCACCTCGGCTTGCGGGACGGGCGGGACGGGCGGCGGCGCCTTTTTCGGATCGACCACCGGGCGGGTGCCCTCGGCTTCCATCGCGTCGAGATCGAATCGGCCCTGCACTTCGAGCAGCTCGCGCTCGATGCGCAGCCAGAATTTGTTGGCGGCCCGAACGCGGCCGAACATCGGCAGCTTTTCCTTGTTGATCCCCGTCTGGATCCAGCAGGTGCAGGTGGGCCCCTTGGCCAGATGGACGACCCAGAATACGAGGGTCGCGCCAAGCAGCCCTTGAAGGAAGCCCGGATGGTCTACCGAGAAAATGAAACCGATCAGGAAAAGCGCGATGACCGGAAGCACCAGCGCCCACAACGCATAGCGCGGCGACCGCATGATGACCACCGCCTGGATATCGGAAAAATAGAAGCGCTTGAATTCCTCGCTGCAACCGATCTGCTTGACCACCAGCAGGTGGTCGGGGGCCATCCACATGCGGTGGTGGGCGATCGCACTGCCCGCGCGGCCGGAAATCTTTTTGTATGGAACGGGATTATCCATCGATCATCTCCCGGAATATGAAGAGCGCAAAAAGAATGGAACACGTCGCCGCCACGAACGCAAGCAGCATGGCCACAACCATGCGGCTGCGGTAGGCGCCGGCCAGCGCCGGCTTCTTCTTCCAGTAGCGGATCACGACGTAAACCCCGGCCAGGGCGACCGCCGAGGGAATGACGACCGTGAACCAGAACGGAACCATCATGAGGAGCGATCCCACCGCCAGCATCAGCGCCAGTTTGTCGTAGCGCATCTGCTTGGGCTGGAATGCGGTCATCGATTCGGACTTCCGCCGCTGCGCCAGGCAGGAGGCGCAGAGGACTTCGTTGCCGAAGGGAAGTTCGCAGAATCCGCAAAGAAAGCGCCCGCAGTCGTCGCAGACCTGCTCGGCCTTCTTGTCGGCGTGGTAAAAACAGACCGCATCGTCGAGCTGGGCCGGAACGGCAGCGCCCGACCGCCGCTTGCTCCGGTAGATGGCCGGAAGCGCGTGGATGGTCAACTTGGCCTGGCAGACCTCGCACGGCACCGCCGCCTCGCCGCGGTTATAGCACTCGGCGGGGATCGGATGGCCGCAGGTGGGGCATTTGATGCAAAAGCGGTTCATCGGTTATTTATAGATCACGCGGGTGTTGCAGATATGGTCGTGGAGCGCCCGTTTTTCGTCGTCGAACGCCGCCATGATGTAGCCAACGTACAGGATCAATCCGCTGAGGATGTAGGCAAAGTAGCGTCCCGTCGCGCGACCATAGGAGATCGGGCTGCCATCGGACATGACCACCTTGATGCCCATCGCTTTCTTCCCGAGCGTCGCGCCGTACTTGCCGTGCATCAGAATCATGTAGAGCGCAGGGATCGCGAGCTGGAAGAGATACATCACGGCAAAAGCCAACCAGAATGCGGCGCCGGGCCGGCTGTTGCCGCTCTGCATCATCGGCATCATGAGACTGAAGGCGATGCCAATGGGCAGGTTGGCGACATACATGACAATGCCGTCGATGAAGACCGCCCCGAAGCGACACCAGAACCCCGCATAGCGCATGACCGACACCCCGGTAAGTGCGGCGTTTTCCTTGATCTGCTGAATGAAGTCGGGCTTGCAGCCGGCGCAGACCTTGGCCCCTTCGAATTCGATCAAATCCGCTTCGCCAAACCCCTTGCCGCAGATGGAGCACTTCGGCCCGGTGTCGACGGCGGCCAGCGCCTGGCTGGCGGCGATCGTGTCGGGTACCTTGCCGTAGGGCATCCAGTCGGACATCGTTTCATTCCAAACCAAGGTTTCCGGGGTGATTTCCCCCTGGGTCACGAAGTCCGGCAGATCGCGATCCGCGATCGGCCCGGCCTTTTCTCCGTCCTTGACATAGTACCAATGCATGCAAGCCCCCTTAACGAATTGACATTCCCATCCAAAACACATGAACTTATGCCTCACCCACGCGCTAAAGATCATGAAAAACTACAGAACCAACGAGATGCCGTCCAGAAAAGAGCGGGAAGATTTGGAAGCCTACGGACTGGCCCCCTACGCCACCCGCAGCGCCGAGAGCCTGGGCCGCAGGCATGCGGAGCAACCGCACCCGTTGCGCACCTGTTTCGCGCGCGACCGCGACCGGATTTTCCACAGCCGATGCTTCCGCCGGCTCGAATACAAAACCCAGGTTTTCGTCAATGGAACGGCCGACCATTTCCGCACCCGCCTGACGCACACGATGGAGATGTCGGCCACCGGCCGCACCCTCGCCCGCATCCTGCGGGCCAACGAGGACCTGACCGAAAGCATCTGCCTGGCGCACGACCTCGGGCATAGCCCGTTTGGCCACGAAGGCGAAAAGGTGCTCGACGAGCTCATGAAGGAAAAAGGCGGTTTCGACCACAACCTGCAGAGCCTGCGCAACGTGGAAGTCGTCGAGTCGCCCTACCCCGGGTTCCACGGCCTGAACCTGAGCTGGGAAGTCCGCGCCGGACTGCTCAAGCACGAGGCGCACATCGAAAACGCCGGGCTCGATGGCCACCCGATCGGCCCGTTCCAGTCGATCGAGGCGCAGATCGCCGACATCGCCGACGACATGACCTACCACGCCCACGACGTCGACGACGGGCTCGAAGCCGGGATCGTGACCCTCGAACAACTCGAAACCACGGAATTCTGGCGAACGGCGGCGGCGGCGACGCGCGAGCGCTACGACAATCTCACCGAGTTCCAGTTTGTGCGCGCCACCATCCGCACCATGCTCGAACTTCAGGTCGTCGATGTGAAAAACCATGCCTTCGAAGCGCTGGAGGAATTCATGCCCCAAACGGTTCGCGACGTGATGACGGTGCCGCGGCGGATCGTCGACTTCAGCCCCGGCATGCAATCGATGCTCGACGAGTTCAGCGCCTTCATGTTCGAGAACATGTATTTCCACCATACCGTGGCCGCCGCGACCAAAGAGTCGGTCGGCCTGATGCGCAAGCTGTTCCTGCACTATATCGGGCACCCCGACAGCATGGGCCGCAAGGCCCAGGAGCGCATCGGCACCGAAGGCCTCTGGCGCACGGTTTGCGACTATGTGGCAGGTTGCACCGACCGCTACGCCATCGAGGAATACGAAAAGCACTGCCTTGGCCGCTAATGGGGACAGGACTCCCCGCCGCGGAGAAGCCCTCCCTTATCACCGACGGCGACTCGGCTGTGACGGACGGGGAGAGCGGGTTGGTGGAAACACCGGAGCGGAATCCGGTGCTACGGAATACCGCTGGGGTCAGAACGGAATGGCTCTTAGTTAGGGACTGGGCGGGAATGGTTGAGTCTGCGAGACCTTCCCGCCTCCGAGCAGCTGCGGCTGGGGATCTTTCCCGAGTGCTACGTCTATCCGAAAGAGACGCGCGCCATCCGCGACGCGCTGCGCAGAAGGCAGCTGTTCGTCCGTCGGCGCACGCAGGCGATGCTCAGCTTCGGCGGCCTGCTCG
>NZ_JBFJYW010000008.1:0-26302 GCF_041622395.1 Pontiella sp.
AGCCGGTCCAAAATTCCCGCTCCGATGTGAATATGGTAGGAGCGATCGCCTAGATTTACTGGTACGTCATGTAACATAGCTCGGAGTGTGTAGGTGCTCAGGACGGGCCAAGTCAAACCAAATCCGTCAAGTAACTTTTTGGCGGACCGTTTTCACGGCGCATGCCGAAACCACCAGATGTGCCTATCCCCGGGCGTTCCGGAAACAAAACCACAACATGCATACTTAAATTCTTATTCATGATCGATGTTATTATATAACGCATCTTTATTTTCTTGCGCAATATAACACATTCCGATTGACATCCTAATGCGACAGGCGTAGCGGTTAGCCCCTAAGGAATATCTCGCGCACGAATTCATTTTTGGAGGAAATATGAAGGTCGTAACCCCAGCGAATACCCCCCGCACTCCCAGGAGTACCGTACCTTTTCTGGTTACCGGAAAGGCGCTATCGAAAAAGATAGCGCCTTTTTTATTAGTAGGCGCCTTGCCCGTCATGGGCGGCCCCGTCCGCCGCCAGTCGCTTGAACTCGAAAAGGGCTGGAACGCCATCTACCTGACGGTTGAGCCGGTGGATTCCTATCCCCCGGCGGTCTTCACCAACAGCCCGGTCGATATCGCGGCGACGTACGACGGAATCTTTTCTCCGCGTCAATTCAGCTCCGACCCCGCGGCCAACATGCTCAATCAGCTCGGCTGGGGCGTTTGGTACGCACCTCCCCGGCCCGACTCGTTCTTGAGCGATCTCTCCGCGATCCATGGCCAGAAGCCCTATCTGTTGCATGCCAAGGCCGCCTGTAGACTGGAAATCGCGGGCGAGGTGGAGATGCCCAACGTTCGCTGGCAACCGAATGCCTATAATCTGGTGGGCTTCGACCTGGATTCGCTGGCGCCGCCCACCTTCGCGCAATTCTTTGCGGGCTCGACCGCGCATGCCGAAAGCAACGTTTACCGTCTGGTCGGCGGCTCGTGGCGCAAGGTGCTTGCGCCCGACACCGCGGCCATGCGCTCCGGCGAAGCCTTCTGGATCCATTGCAACGGCAACTCGAACTATCAAGGCCCGCTCAAGGCCGAAACCGCCACCTTCGGCGGCATCTCCCTCGGCCTGACCGGCGACAATCTCGTCATCCGCAACGAGACGGTGCATCCGCTCGAAGCGAAAATGGTCCATGTTGTCGGTAACGGCAACGGGCTTCCGCTGGCGATCGTGATCGAGATCATCGGCGAGGAAGTCGGCATGGAATCGTTGAAGATTCCAATGACGAACGGCGCTTGGAACATTGCGCTTCCGCCGCTGGAGGCGGGCGGCGCCGTTCGGATTCCGCTGGCGCTTCGGATGGAAGCCATGACGCAGGCGGAGGGCCAGGCCCTGCTCTGCATCGAAACCGATCTCGGCACGCAAACCTGGCTGCCCGTGACGGGCTATCGGGAGGATTAACCATGAAAACGTCCACGCTAGCTCTGCTCGCCCTTTTAGGGGTCACGGCACTCGCGACGGCAAACGACTACTGCGGACTCTGGGTCGGCCAGGCGACGCTGACCTACGTCAACCAAGTCACCGTTCCGCTCAACGAAGACAACGTTTCCGAACCGAAGGATCCGGCCATACCGCAACCCACCGCCGACGCCGCGCACCTGCGGCTGATCGTGCATGTGGATGGCGAAGGCAGCGCCTGCCTGCTCAAGGACGTCGCCATTCTCCGCCGCAGCACGGAAGAGCCCCTTACCGACAACGACCTTGCGCTCGTCACGGACGAACAACTCTACCCGAGCTTCCCCGATCAGGAGGCCGTGCGCATCGCCAGCGCCGTCTTCGACTTCGGCGACTATACGGCGACCGCCGCCGTCGATGCGCTTGTCGACGAGATCGCCGCGCAGGTGGGCGCAACCGTGTACCGGTTGCCGATCACCACCACATCCATCACGGCGGCAACCGATGCCGCCGAGACCGCGGCGCAGCAAGCGGCGGAAGCGGGCGTGGCCAGCAAACAGCTGCTCGCCCATGCCGACTCCGCCACCCGGTTCGCCGTTTTCATGGAGGATGTATTCACGCACCTCGACAGCATTAAAGAGGGCGACGCCTCGATGGTTGAGGCAATGGCCAACGATCTGGCCACGAACGCGGTCTATGCCGATCCGCGCGGCATCAACCTGCTGGCGCTCATCAAGGGCAACACCAACGATGCCGAATCCATCTGCCGGCGCTATGCCGACACCGAAAACGAATACCAGCGCACCATCACGGGCGGCGATTTCGCCGCGATGATTGCCGACGCCGCCGACGCCGCAGGCGCCGCGGCCACCAACGAAAACGCCACCCTCGACTCGATCTCCAATGCCGTTCATGCCTTGCAGGCGGTGATCGACGCCCAGACGGATGCACTGGCCTGGAAGTTGGCCCACAAAGACGACAACGCCATTGAATTCGCGATCTCCGAAGTGCTCGATGCCATCGTCGCGACCGCCGCGCCCTACACCAACCGCTACGATCTGGCCTCCAGCATTGCCGCGGCGGCAGAAAACGCCGCATGGGAGCGCCACGCCGCCCTGCCCCGCTTTACCCCGCCCGCCTCGATCCCCACCACCGACTATACCGACTTCGTCACCTCCGCCGCCTTCCAGGATTGTGTGCCCGGCGCGGCCGCAGCCGCCGCAGAGGCCGCCGTCTCGGCCAAGAAGAGCGATCCCTTCATCGATCAGGAGGATCTGTCCAACACGGCGAAGCTGGCCGCGCGCTATGCGTTGCAAAGCGTCTACATCGCCGCAGCGAACGCGCGCCGCACCGAGTTGCCGATGGATGGCGCCTTCGGTCCCGGCAACGGCACCACCAACCTCGCCATTGCCGCCAATACCCCCGGCGGCCTGACCTGCACAATCGATCTGCCCGCTTCGCACCCCACCAATCCCTTCCGCCATCCGAAGCATCCCGACCACATCCGGGGGTTCGATATCACACGCCGCATCCGGCTCGACTTCGCCGGGGAATCCGGCGACGCCGCCGAGCACACGGCCACCGGCGCAGAAGCGCTCGCGGGCGTCTACCGCGAGGAAATCTTCGGCCTTCATAAAAAGCTCGGGCCCGACTCCGACATCGGGTTGAAGGTGGAAGGCACCTTCGAACTCACCCGTATCAGCCACATCGACACCTTGAATGCAAAGTGAGGAACTCCATGAAAACACCGGCATTCCATCCGCTTCGTCTATTCCTTGCGACCGCGCTACCGCTCGCCTTCGCCCCCGCGGCGCTCGCGCTCGACCTCTACGTCAGTTCGTTTTCCGGCGACCTGAACAACAGCGAGAACATCTTCTGGGTCTCGAACTGCACCGTGCGGATCGAAGGAAACGACTCGCTTGAAACCCACCCGGACATCGGGAGGCGAACCCGCTTCGAGGTGCAGGTCGGCGACACCGTGGAGATCAGTGTTCCGCAAATGGCCTACTACGACGAAAGCGGGGCCTGCGTGGCCGACAGTTCGAACTTCGATGCCCAGCAACACGCCAGCGCCCAGCAACGTTTCGAAGCCTTGGGCATTTCCGTGAACGACGAACCGCAGACGGGCGACCCCACCCTCTACCGCTTCACCGTGGTCGCCGACACCGAAGTGGCGGTCAAATGGCAGCACGACTTTGCCTTGCGCATCGGGAGCGATTTCACCCTGACCGAGAGCCGCATTACGGATGCGGTGGGCAACCCGTGGATGCCCGCACAATCCTCGATGGCGACCGGCAACCCCGACCCCGCCGCGAAACTGCACTGGATTCCCAAAGGCGAAACCGTGATCCCCACCATCGACGGGCAGGTGATCGACAACACGACCCACCCCGAATTGAATGTGCGCTTCGTGCCGATCGGCTACCGCGCCGAAGACGCCGCCGATTTCAATGGCAAAGGGTTCTACGGGTTCACCGTTGGCCAATCCCCGGCATCGCGCCAGCAAGTGGAAGAGTTCACCATGGATACGTGGGCGAAGGTCGAATATGAATGGCAGATCCAGTATGGCGTCAACGCATATGTCATGAGCGAAGCCGGCGACCTTTCGCTGGTGGAAGACCTGACGCACAAGAAACGCTATATCGGCAACGGCACCTACTGGTTCGATCCCGAAACCAAGCTGCGCGTCATGTGCCGGGCCAATGCCGGCAACTCCTATTCCACCCCGGCCCTGCAAGGGTGGATGAACGGAGATGCGTTCTATTTCAAGGGAAACGGGACCATCTATACCCACGACGGCTCGCTGGAAGAAGGCGCCCCGGACGAATGCGACTGGCTTTCCAATATCGAAATCGGCATCGAAGAAGGGCTGGCCACCAATTATTACCGCTACCACGGAATGGAGATCGACCTGGCCAATGGGCACCGCGGCATCCAGCGGCCCGTCAAGGTGCAGTGGACCTACGGCGTACAGGAGATCGAAGCGCAGGTGGATATCGGGGAATATGTTTTCCAGGATCCGGTCATCAACGCCGCCGGCACGTTCACGGGCGAAACCTTTCCGAATCAGCAGCAGCGGATCGAACTGATCCGCGTGACGGGGGAGAACACCCTGATCGCCGAGCCGGACCTAGCCGTTTGGGACGACGAGGCCGCCAAGCTCTATCCCTTGGTGCCGGGCGACTATCGCGTGGTTTGGTCGAACGAGAGCGGACAGGTGGACGTGCTGGTGCAGGCGGACTATCCGGACACCCCGCACTATCCGCACATTGCCAATGCTCCGCCCGTGAACGTCGATCCCGACGACTCCGACACCTTCGTGTTCAAGGAGATTAAATACACCGAGAACGAAGCGAACGTGGACGGGGAGAACCTTTTCCGGGCCGAAACCCCCGGTTGGTCCGTCCTGCTCTTCGGCGAACTGCAGGAACAAGGGCGCGGCCTGCCCCGGGAATTCCTGCGCGTGCGCACCGTGCGCACCCGGAACTGGGCGGATTGCCAATCCAACAAAACCGAGGCCGTCATCGGCCAGGCGATCACCGATCCCGAGCTCGATGAGGCCGGACTGGGCACGGGCTACGTTTGCTCCGAAAACGCGCGCTTCAACCCGAACGTCTACGACGCCGAAAAGCTGGAGGGCCTTGCCGCACAGGACCTCTACGACATGGACGCACTGCGCTCGACCGAGCGCGAAAAGATCGTCGCCAATCCCGGCAACCTGCCCGGCCCGGTGATACCGGTCAATCTACACCCCGGAGCGGCGGCCTCGAACCGGATCGTGGTGGCGTGGTATGCCGATCCGGCCACACACGACCTGTTGCTGTGGCCGCACGCGGCCCGCACCTACCTGCCCCGTTGGCCGAAAAACAGCGCGGAGGGGCTGGGCCGCATCGTGATTGCCAGCCAGCTCGGCAGCGACGGCCTCCTCGTCGGCACCAATGCACAGGTGGTTGCCGCCGCCGTCACCAACGGCGCAACCGTCTACGAAGAAGCCACCACCTACGACCCCGCCCGCTTGCAGCAAGTGCAGATCTACAACCAGCCCGATCCCGGCCAGCCAGGCTACAACCCCAACGAAGAACACGCCCTGGTTGCCCCCTCGCTCAAGCATGCGGCGGTTTCGCCGCGCCCCTCGGCCATCTATGCCCTGCGCGACAACGATCTCAACCGCCACGTGGGCACCAAACCCTATACCGAAGAGCGGCAGGATCCTGCCACCTACACCTCCGATCCCTTCGTGCTGGTGCAGTTCTACGACACCGCCGACGAAACCTACAAAATGCGCGTCTACGAGGTTTGGGCCGACGATCCGCAACGGGGATATGAATTCGCCGACACCGACTCAAACTACCTGCGGGGCGAGCCCTTTGTGGAAATGGAAGCCGGGGAGCCCGTTATTCCATTCTATCCGCTCACCGACGTCTGGGGCGCCGTCGTCCCGCCCGAGACCTACGGCGGCAACCTCGCGAACCAACGCACCTACTGGGAAGATCACAAGGGAACCGGTTGGGCCGTCTCCGGCGGGCCCAATGCCTGGTTCTACCAAGCCCCGTTCTATCCGCGGCTGCCGGACTTCTGGTGGCCGGACGACGAACCCGGCACCATCGGCATCGAAATCACCGGCGACACCACCAACTATTATGCCGCCGTCCCCAGCGTCGGCGACAGCCTGGCCTTCCTGCCGGAAGACATCGGGCAACTGATGGAACTGCCCGCCGGGGCGGAGTGCCCCGAATGGCAAGGGTTGCCCGACAGCGTCCCGACCAAAATCCTCTACAAGAGCGAATGGCCCGACACGGTGCCGACGCTCAAGGCCGGAGAAACCCTCACCTTCTCCGGCGGCGAATACCGCACCGACAAACCCTACAGCGAAGAGATCAACGAAGACGGTGAAATCGAAACCCTCGAAACGCCGGGCCTCCCCGGCGTATTGGCCTTTGCCTCGGGTGAAGTGATCTTCGATTCGCTCAACGCCGAGGGCGATCCCGAGAAGTGGTCCACCCACTGGACGGCGCGCATTGCGCAGGTGCTCGAAACGCGCAGCGTCGACCTGGCCACCGAAAACTTCCCGTCCACCTTGTCGCCCGACTCCGGCAACACCCGCTCCAGCCAAGGGAAATATATCTTCAACGATCTACCCGCCTCGTTGCAAAAGCGGCTGCGCTACGATCCGATCACGGAAACGCTGGAACTCTACGGCCTGCTCAACGACAAGGGGATCGGCGACGATACGCTGACCGCCTCGCCGCCGGCCGTCTATGTGCTCGAACCCAATATCCTGACCGACGCCGACGAAGCGGCCATGCTCGGAATCGGGCTGCCCGCCACCACGGTTGCCGCGCTGAAAACCGCAACGCGGCAACCCCAAGGATGCGCCGACGCCCCCTACACGGTGGGGCTGGATTCCGGCGGACAGCCGCAACGGGCCTTCGGCCCCGGGTTGGCACTGTTGCCCAACGCCGACGTTCTCGATCCTACCACCGACGGGCCGGACATCAGCTACGTCACGGTCGTTGAGAACAACGATCCGTCGATGGGCGGCTCGCCGATCACGCCGTACATCATCAAGGTCGACCGTACCCAGCGCTACCGCGGTTCGATCAAGACCGTGCTCTCCGACAACGTCTTCGACGAAAACGTGGTGTTGCGCCACCAAGGCGACTTCGGCGCCAATGCCGACGACCTCTTCTTCGAATGGTGGTACCGCCCGGACGACGGAAGCCTCGATGTTCCGCCGCCGGACGATGCCTATTTCGATACGCACACCAACCCGTGGAAACTGTTCCCGGACCTGAGCGGCGAACTGGGCAGGGCGCGCTATGAGGCCACGCTCAAAGGCAACCCCAACGCCCCGGAAGCCCTGCTGGCCGACACCTGGTGGTTCTGCCGCTATCGGCATGCCAACGACGTAACCGGCGGAACCGACTGGCCCGGCACGGTGGACTATACCTGGGCGGGCGCGGGGAACTCCGACCCGCTCGGCGTCTACAACGATGGCATTCCCGACTACCAGGCACAGCTCGTGATGGGATGGATCAAGCGCGTGCTCGATGCGGTCAATCCCTACGAAGCGCGCATCAGCGACTTCGAAGGCGATAGCCCGGCCACCGTCGCCAGCATGCTGGCCCAGTTCGGGGCGCGCTACGAAGGCCCCGTTGCGCTCAATCCCGACAAGGACGTGATCGAGAACGTCGGGCTGATCGAACTCTACGAAACGATTCTCAAACGCGGGCGCGATTTGAGCATCGACCTCTCCCGGCCCATCTCGACCCCGGCGATCGCCAACGCGCTGCAGCTGGCCGCCACGCGCATTGCCGACTTCTACATGCTGCTCGCCAACGAGGCCTACACCGACGCGATCGACCCGACCATCGGCGTGGATGACGGCAGCCTGTCGTCTTCCGTCTTCAGTTTCCAAAACCAGCTGTCGTCCTTGATCGAAGAGGAACTGTGCCTGCTGCGCGGCGTGGACGACAACTTTGCACGCCCCGTCTACAACCGCCTCTTCTGGAACTTCACCAAGGGCGAAGGCGAAGCCGCCTATGCCATCAACTACAACATCTCCGACGTCAACGCCGACGGCTTCATCAACGAAGACGACGCGATGGCCATGTTCCCGCAAGGCCACGGCGACGCGTGGGGGCATTACCTCACCGCGCTGCGCAACCAGTATGAGTTGCTCAACCACGCCTATTTCAACTGGGTCTCGCGCTCCGAATACTACAACCTGATGGACGTCGTCATGAAGGTCGACTTCCTCGACGAACGCAAGTTCGCGCAGATGGCCGCCGCCAAAGCCAAGGCGGGCGCGGAGGTCGTCGACCTGACCTACCGCGAAAAGTATGTCGAGGATCCCGAAGCGCAGTGGCAGGGCTATACCGACTCCGACGAGCAGCGCGCCTGGGGCGTGCAGGGCTGGGCGCGACGCGCGGCGCAGGGGGCCTACTTCGACTGGGTCACGGCCAACGCGCTGTTGCCCGCCGAACATCCCAACGAAACCCTCGAAGGCATTCAAAAGGTGGATCGCCAGTCCAACGCCGACATCGCCGTGGTCTCGGCCAACCTCAACGCCATCCAGCGGACGTTCGACCACGCCAACGACGGCTACAACCCGCTGGGCCTTTCAAAAGACGTGATGGTGTTCGATATCGATCCCACCAGCATCGACAGCGGCCAGATGCACTTCGACCAGCTGTATGATCGGGCCATCGCCGCCCTCGCCAACGTGCAGACCGCCTGGGACAAGGCGAACGAGTCCGCCAACCGCCTGCGGGAAGTCGGCAACACCGAGGCCGAATACCGCAACGCCGTGTTCCAGGAAGACCTTTCCTACCGCAACCGCCTGATCGAGATCTTCGGCAAGCCCTACGCCGGAACGGTCGGTTCCGGCAAGCTCTATGCCGCCGGCTACGACGGCCCCGACCTGTCGCTGCACATGTATGTCGACGTCAACGAAATCAACAACGACACCGTCCCCGGCCCCTCGCTGGACTTCGCCACCTTCAATGCCCAAGGAACGCTAACCAGTGGCGCCATGTACGATGCCTTCAACACCGAAGACGGGCTCACGGACCTGGACGCGAGCGATCTGGAAGATTACTGGGCGCTCTATGCACCGAGCCTGGTGGTGGAGAGCGGCACCATTCCCGCAAAAACGGAAGACGGGCTATACAACGTTGATTTCAACGATTTGGTTTCCGGCGCGGATTCAAACCCCGACGGCATCGAAACGATCATGCCGGTCACCACCTCCGGCTATTCCTTCGTGGCGCCGGACGACTGGGGAGAGCGTCCGGCAACCGGGACGCTCCAGTCGCAGTTGGCCGCCATGCTCCGGCAGGAAACCGCCGTCTACGAGGCCATCGATGCCTGGAACTCCCACGCGGACCTTATCATTCGCACCTTCAAGCTGCTGGACGCAAAAATCCAATCGGCCGACGATGTCTACGGCAAGAATGCCTGGTTCAGCAGGGTAAAATATGTCACCGAAAACGTGATCAAAGGCCTGGAAGGGGCCCGGGCCATCAACGAGGCCGTAAAGGATTCCGTTGAGGTTACCTACGAAGCCGCGGCGGAATCCATTCCCCAAAACCTTCCGACAGGGGGATTCTCCATCTCCCCGGGCGATGCCCTCGCTCCGGTCAGAGGCGGAATAGAGCTCACCGAAGTCGCCATCACCTATGGCATCAATTCGTACGAAGCCGGACTCCGGATTGCTCAATTGGTAGCCGATATTGGCTTGGACGTCTGGCAAAGCGAACTGGAGCTGTTCGAGAAACGCGAAGCGACTCGGATCGACAAGGCGGAGTGGCTCATGGAAGCCGAAAACCTGATCGGCGACGAGGCGATAAAACGGGTAGCGATCTTCAAGGAGATCGAGGCACTGCGGTCGATGGGCGACGAATACCGGAGCCTGCTCGACGAGGGCGCGCGGCTGGTGGACGAGCGGGCAGCCTTCAACAAGCGCGTGGCGGCGGCCACCCAGCGCAGCCGCTATCAGGACATGACCTTCCGCGTGGCCCGCAACCATGCCCTGCGCAACTACCGCGCGGCGGTCGATCTGGCGGCGCGCTATGCCTATCTGGCCGCGCGGGCCTACGACTATGAAACCAACTTCGCCGACGACGATCCGGGCAATCCCGCCGAGCTCATGACCCAAATAATCCGGGCGCGCGGACTCGAATTGGCGGACTCGCTGAACTGGCTGAAAACCAACTGGGACGCCGTGGCGCCGCAGCTGGGCATCAACAACCCGCAGCTGGAAACCGGCAAGATGTCGCTACGCACCGAATGCTTCCGGATCCTGCCGAAGGGCGGCGCCAACGGTTCGGACGACCTTTGGGTCCAGACGCTGGAGGAAGCGTGGGTGGACGATCTTTGGCAAGTGCCCGAGTTCGAGCAATACTGCCGCGCCTTCGCCTCCGAATTCGACACCGACGGCGAAGGCGTTGCCCAGCCCGGCCTCGTCTTCCGCTTCCCGACCACCATCACGGCCGGACAAAACGTCTTCGGCAAACCGCTCGGCGGCGGCGACCACGCCTACGACCCGAGCGTCTATTCCACCAAGATCCGCGCGGCGGGCATCTGGTTCTCGGACTACCAGAGCGACGACATGGCCGAAGGCGACCTACCCGAGGCGCCGCGCGTCTACCTCTTCCCCTCCGGCACCGACGTCATGCGCGTTCCGACCGATGTCTCGACCGAAGAGCTGAGTTATTGGAGCGTGGTGGACCAGCGCATTCCCGTTCCGATCCCCGCCCTTTCGAGCGATCTCGACTACTGCGACTGGACGCCGCTTTCGAGCAGTCTGAACGGTAGGTTCGGCGAGGCGCGGCGCTTCTCGAGCTTCCGCGCCTACCACGACGGTGGCGACCTGATCAACGACGACGAACTGGTCTACAATTCGCGGCTGGTCGGCCGCTCGGTCTGGAATACGGAATGGGTGCTGATCATTCCGGGCATCACCCTCAACGCCGACCCCGACGAGGGACTGCGCCGCTTCATCGATCAGGTGACCGACATCAAACTTGTATTTGAAACCTACGGATATTCGGGGAACTAGCCATGAAAACGATGACACATGGATTGTTGGATTATTGGATTGTTGGATTATTGATTGCGGGAACTTCGTTGGGCCAAATCAGCGAGCCTTCGACGATCTTCTACGGCAAGGTGACGGGCACGGGCGGTGCGCAGCCGTTTCTGGTCCAGGACGGCGGACAGGACTGGACCATCGAAAAGGCGGACGGCGGCACGTTGGTGCTGAACACGGAGCTCTATCCGCTCAACAACGGCACGCTCTGCTATCAACTCCAGGTTCCGCACAACGTCTCGGCCTACGATCTGGAGAGCGGCGACGGGCTGCCGCTGCCCCCGGCCATCGAAACCAACGTGCATGCCGCCGCCTCGGTCGATGGCCAGGCCGCCGTCTTTTGCGGCAGCGAAACCTTCGCGGTCGGGCAGGCCCTGCGCTCGGCGACCTATCGCCTCGACCTGGAAGTGCCGCTCGTACCGCCGGATGCCGACGGCGACGGCATGCCGGATTGGTGGGAAGACGCCCTCGGGCTCGACAAGCAATTCGTGGATTCCGCCGTCGATTCCGACGGCGACGGACTCGCCAACCTGCAGGAATATTTGCAGGGTCTCGACCCGAACGCCGACAACACGAAGCCCACGCTGGCGACGGGTTCGCTGCGGATCTACCCCGGCTGCGCCACGGGCATACGGCTTCAAACGGACGACCTCGATTCCGCCCCCACCAACCTCGTCTATTCCCTGCTCACCGTCCCGACCAACGGAGCGCTGGCGCTGCGCAATGTCTTTGCCAATCCCTTGGCCCCCGACGCCGTACTGACCAACGGCATGGAATTTTCCCAGGCCGACGTGGACTGCGGGCGGCTCTATTTCACAACCAGCTCCACCAACGGCGGATCGTTTGCCGTAGTCGTGCGCGACGAAACAACGGCCTCCGCCACGGGTACCGTGGAGCTGGTCCTCTATGCCCCCGGTTCGGGCACCGCCGCACAGGAGCGCGCCCTGCGGGCCGGGCTCAACGACGGTGCGGTCATCTGGGATGCCGTTGGCAGCCACGCCGCGGCAAGCTTGAAGGTGCCGAGTTCGGGACTGCCGGAATCCGAATATGCTTCGGTCTATGTTCCGGCCTATGGCGAAGAGTATGCCCAGGCCATGCTGGGCGGGCGCGGAGCGGATACGCTCAGCGGCGGCTGGGGCCCCGACCTGATTGTCGGCGGGGCCGGAACCGATGCGATGTCCGGCGGCGGCGGTGCGGACGTCTTTGCCTTCGGCCCCGGCGACCTCGGGGCGGATACCATTGTCGACTTTTCCCCGGACGAGGGCGACACGATCGATCTCGACGACCTGCTGGCGGGAACCCCCGGCTGGATGGACGATTATCTCGATGTGGCGTGGAATGGCTCCGGCACCGTGCTGGGCCTTGACCTCGCGGGAGGCGGCACCTATACCGACCTGGTGGTGACGCTAACGGGCGTGCGACTCGATGCGAAGGCGGTCTACGACCTGGTGCTTAAAAACCAACTGCTGGCCGGAGCGCTGAAGCTAATGCCGCGCATCTCCGTGGCGGCCACCGATGCGCAGGCCTCGGAAAACGGCAACAATTCCGGCACCTTTACCCTGACGCGCGAAGGCGATCTGGGCGCGACGCTGAATGTGGCCTTGGCGTTCGGCGGAGCCGCCGTCAACGGCACCGACTATTCAGCCATCGCATCCATGGTCACGTTTGCTCCGGGCATCAGCGAAGCCGCGATCACGATCAACCCGATTTCGGACAGCGAAACCGAAGTGGACGAGTCCGTTGAGCTGACCTTGCAGCCCGGCAGCGGCTATGTGCTGCACGACAACATCCAGGCATCGGTGTTGATCAAGGATCTTCAGTCCGTGGTTGAAGTCACCGCCTGGGAACCGCTGGGCAGCTGGGATCCGCTGGTTCCGGCCACGGTACTCGTGAAGCGCAACGGCCCGGTCGCCAACAGCCTTTTCGTGATGCTCGACATCGGCGGCAGCGCACGCAACGGTTCCGACTACGGCGTTGTTTATTCCTTCGTAATGTTCGATCCGGGGCAAACGGTTGTTCCCATCAACATCGTCCCGTCAGTGAATCCGGGAGACGAACCGGAAACCGTAATCGTCTCCGCGCTGGAAGACGCGAGCTATGCGCTGGCCGACGCCCACTCGGCACGGGTTATCCTGGCGGCGCGCAGGGACTATCTCGATCGATGGCACGCCCGCGAAGTTCCGGGGAACACGGATTCGACCGCCGTCTTTGCGGCGGGCGACGCCGGGGCGCTGGGCATCGGCAATCTGGCGCGCTACGCCTATGGCATGGATCCGCTTGCGCCCGACGCCTCGTTGTTGCCGCAGCTCGTTTTGCGCGATGGCCGCTGCCAGGTGGACGTGCACCGCAATCCATGTGCGATGGATGTCGAGTTCGAAATCTCGGCCTCGACCAACCTGCTGGACTGGAGCACCGCGCCACGGGTCGTGGTGCCGGAGCTGGAAGACGATGCGACGGTCGAGACCTACCAAACGGACGTTCCCGTCGGCACTGCGGCGCAGCAATACCTGCGCGTCAAACTGATCTACGAACCCTGAGGAAAAAATGAGATGGTCGATTGCCGATTTTAGAGGGCCGATTTTGTTGGCTTCGCTGGTGTGTGCCTCCTGCTCGCGGGAGGCGCCTGCGCCGGAACCGGACGGGGTTGTGGCGCGGATCGGGGATCGGGTGATTACTGCTGACGATCTGCGGCTCAAAGCGCAAACCCACCCGGCAATGACGAAGGAGGAACTGCTCCACGCGTTGCTGGCGCACGAGGCGCAGTCGCTGCGGGCACAACCGCTGGCAGACGACCCGGCCGTCCGGCGCGAGATCGACCGCCTGCTGGTGAACCGGTTGCGCGAGCGCGAACTGGCCGGACGGCTCAAGGCCGCCGAGGTTTCGGACGCAGAAATCCAAGCGGAATACGATCGGCGACGCACAGAATTCACCCGCCCGGCAATGGACCGCTTTGCGATGCTGTTTCTGCAGATCGAGAAGAATGCCAGCGAAACAAAGCAAGCCGAAGTGCATGCGCGGATGGCGTCCGCCCGGCAGCTGGCCCGGCAGCAAGCCGAAAAGGATTTCGGAAAGCTTTCGTTGGACTATTCCGACGACCAGCTTGGGCGCTACCGCGGCGGCGACCTTGGCTGGATCGCCGCAAACAAAACCTCGAACCGCCTGCCGGAAACGGTGCTCGAAACGGGCCGGCGTCTGGAGCTGGGCACCGTCAGCGAAATCCTCGAAACCGACGAAGGGCTTTATATCGTCAAGAAGACCGATCACCGGCCCGGTGCAACCACACCGCTTGAACAGGTCCGTGCGTCATTGCGCAGACGCTTGCTGGCCGAACGCCGCGAACAGATCGAAACCGACTTTATCGAGACGTGCATGCAACAGGCCGCCCCGCAAATCGACGCCGCGGCCTTCGCCCGATTTGAACTGGAAACCACTCCGCAACAACCGGAACTCCCCGTCCCGACGGGCGGGCTCCCGATGGCGGGGAATTAACTTATGGATTACGACTGACGAATTCACATCGAGGAACGAACCATGAAAACGAGATTGTTGCTATCCTTCTTCGCCCTGGCAACGGCATGGGCATGGGCCGCCGCACCGACGATTCAACTGAACTTCGAAAATCCATATTCCATCGACGAAGACCACATGGCATCCGGTCTTTCGTTCTTCATCGCCGACGACGATACCGATGCCAACGACCTGACCATCGCCAAAAACTCCTCGAACACAACACTGGTTCCTTTGAACAACATGAACCTAGGCGGAAGTGGAACCAACCGCACCCTTACCGTGGCACCTGCACTCAACCAATACGGGTCGACCCAGATCAGCATCATGGTAACGGACACCAACAATGTTTCGGCAACGAATACGTTCACGTTGCAGGTGAACAGTGTGAACGACCCGCCGACCATTGCAAACCCCGGCGATGTTTCCATGCAGGAAGACTCCACCAAACAAATCACGCTCACGGTCGGCGACGTGGACAACCCTTCGACCGAGCTCTCGTTTACAGCACGCTCGGACAATCAAGCCTTGATTCCCGACGCCAACATTGTTAGCTCGCTCGGTTCAGACGGATCCACGCTCACCGTCTTCTTGCAACCGTTGCCCAACATGTACGGATCGTGCAACGTCACGATAACCGTTCGGGACAAAGCCGGGGACATCGACTCGACCGCGTTCAAGGTGACGGTCGCCAACGAAAACGACACTCCAAGCATCGATTTCTCAATCTCGCCGGCGACCATCAATGAAAACGTCACGACAACAACCCCGTTCCAACTCACCATCACCGATCCGGACACCAACGACACCTTCACCATTGAACTCGCGGTCGTAAACGATCCGGGCAACGCCGTGGGTTCCTTCTCGACGAGTCCCCTCTTCACGGGCTCCAAAAGCAGTGCCGAAGCCTGGGTGGCCGCCCTCGGCTATAAACCGAAAAACAACGTGATCTCCGGCAGCAGCAACCTGACGATCCGGATTACCGTAAGCGACGGGCAGACCGACCCTGTCGAGAAAACCGCGACACTCACGATCCTGGAAGTGACGGAAGCGGTTTCGATCCTCGGCGTTGAGCTGGAACCCTTCCGCATCAACGAAGGCGACGAAATCGTCCCGTTCCCTTCGGTCGTCATTTTCGACAACGAAGAAACCGGGACCGCCCGGGTCGAAATCGAACTGGACACCGTGCCCTCGGGGAAAGGCGCGTTCGAACCGGCCAGCCTGACGAATAGTTCGACCGCCGCTGCAACCGAATGGATCAAGGGCGTGCAATTCACTGCGGGCAATGTGCCTTTGGGAACAACCGAATCGGCTCGCCTCCGGATCAAGGTCACCACGGTATCGGGCGGGACGCAAAGCTACACCTACAACAGCCGGACTGAAGTCATTATTTCCGAGGCCATCAACTACCCGCCGCAAATTTTGAATGTTCCGGCCCATCAACCCGTAATCATACCCTTGGAAGCGCCCTACCCCTTCTTGGACTACGTCACCATTCAGGATAACGACGAAGTCACCCTGAGCATCGATCTGGACGATCCGGGCAAAGGGGAACTTCTTTTCGAAGGCAGTGCCTTCTCCTCGACCAACGATAGCGTTGAAGCGATCAACTCCTTGCTGAGCAACCTCTATTACCAGGTATCGGACAGCTACGCCTTCGCCGACAATCTACCCGGCGACACCACCTTCTCCATCATCGTCGAGGACAGCGGCGGCAGCGTTGCCTCCGACACGTTGCGCGTCTTGGTGCTGGAACCGGCCAGCAACCTCGTGGTCTACCTCACCGGAGACGACGTCAACACAACCGGCACCCTGCGCCATGCCGTGAACCGGGCGAGCAATGACGATACGATCACCTTTGCCTTCGACTATCCCGCAGGCGCCAGCACCCCCGAGGTGATTCGCTTGACCAACGGCGTAATTACGCTGACGAAGAACCTCAACTTCAAGGGGCCCGGCGCGGACCTGCTCGTGATCAGCGGCGATACCGACGGCAACCTGCAACCCGACACGCAACTTTTCCGCGTGGAAGCCAACGTCGCGATGGAAGGCCTGACCCTTTCGCACGGCACGGCGCAATACGGCGGCGCCATATCGGTTGGACCGACCGGGGCACTGACGATGCGCGATTGCCAAATCCGCGACTGCACCGCCGAACAATGGGGCGGGGCGATCGATGTGGAGGAAGGCTGGCTGGCCATGGCGGGTTGCCTGCTGCGCAACAATTCAACCGATCCCTCGTCGGGCCTCGGCGGCGGCGCGGTTTCGCTCTGGACCGACCAGGACTGCGGGTTCCTCAACACCACCTTCTCCGGCAACCGCCAACGATCGCCTTCGGGCTACGGCGGCGGCGCGCTCTATGCCGAAAACTACACCCCGGCCTCCTATTTCGAAGTCGGTTTGGTCCACTGCACCTTCGCCGGCAACACCGATGAAGCACAGGTGGCCAGCTCCATCTACGCCAACGGATTCGGCACGCAGGTGAAACCCGCCAACTCCATTTTCGCCGACGGTTCCGGATACAACCTCGGCGTCGCGGGCGCAGGAGAAATCCGTTCCTACGGCGGCAACGTGTCCGACGACTGGACCTACACCGTCTATATGCAGGGCGGCGAACCGCAGGCCGTCATGCTGCTTGACCCGCCGCTCGACCGGGTCAACACCGATCCGCTGCTCGATCCGCTTTCCGCACCGGAAAGCCCGACCGACCTGTACCCGCTCCAATCCGCCAGCCCGGCGATCGACTGGGCAACGGCGGACCGTACCGCCATCGACCAGCGCGGTGCCCTGCGCGACGCCGCCCCCGATTCCGGGGCTTATGAAGCCGATGCCGAACAGCGCATCCTCATCAACGAAATCCAGGTCAACGCCCCCGGGTTCATCGAGTTCTTCGTCCCGCGCAACGCCGAAGCCGTCGCACTCACCAACCACGTTGTGTTCGTGGATGGCGCCGAGGTTTGCCACCTCACCAACACCACCGTCAACACGGGCTTCGGACTGCTTATCGCCCAGCAATCCTTAGACGGCTACGCGCATCCCAGCGAAGTCATCTCCTCGCCCCTGCTCGACCTCAAGGAACGCGGTACGGTCACCCTGACGGACGGCGACCAGAACATCATCGCCCACGTGGCCTACAACGGCGTGTTCGAAAGGGTCGGCGACTTCGATCCCGGCCAATACGAAACCCACTCGCTGACGCTCAATCCGCAATACCGCGGTTTCGCCAACCTGCCGCACGGATGGTTCGAAGCGGGCCTCGCCCAGTCCCCCGGTGCGGACGCCGACGGCACGCCCTTCGGGCTGCCCAATGCCCCGCCGATCGCCTTCCCCGACGTGTTCGTTGTCCACGAGGACGACGTGTCTTGGCTCGGCGTGCTGGCCAACGACTATGATGCCGACGGCGACCCGCTGAGCATCACGGGCCTCCCCGCGCCCGCCCCAACCTACGTTACCGGAAACGGCGCAACCTGCAGCATCGCCCAAACCGGCTCCACCTTCGCAGTACGGTACGACCCCACCCTCGCCACGGCCATCCAGCGCTTGCCCGAGGGCGCGGAACTCTCCGACACCTTCGACTACACCATCACCGACGGCATCGGCCGATCCGGGCGGGGAACCATCGTATATATCGAGGAAAGCGAATTGTATACCGATGTGATCATGCTCGATACGGATGCGCCACACACGATCAATCCGAATGAAGAAGGCGAGTTGATCGAATTCCACGTCCCCTCGATGGGCTCCAACGCCACCGTTTATGCGTACCGCATTATTGCCGTGGAAAGCGACACCCGCATCCTCCTCGCAAACCCCATCGGGAACGATGCCGTTCCCTATGAACCGCTCGAAGGCGAATGGCTCTTCGGCGAACCGTCCGATTCCACCACCACCGTCAACCTGACCATACTCGGCGCGAACGATGCGCCGGCCGCCAACCCGGACGGTGCCGGTTGCGACGAGGACGAACCGCTGACCTTCACCGCCGCCGACCTGCTCGCCAACGACGATGACATCGACACCGACGACGACACCGCCTCGTTGCAGCTCGTCGGCATTGTCCAAACCTCAACCACCAACGAAGCGGCGGTATCGATCAACCTCCGCGCCAATCCCGCCGAAACCACCCTTGTTTACGACCCGAGCGTCTCGGCCATGCTCGATGCCTTGGGCGCCGGAGAATTCGGCATCGACACCTTCGGGTATGTCGTGGCCGACCGCCATGGAGCAATGAGCACCGGCATCGTTGAAGTAACCGTGTGGGGCGTCAACGACGAACCCATCAGTGGCGACGACCCCGCCAACCTGCTGCCGCTGCTCCCCTATATCGGCGCAGGCGAAACCGTGGCAGACGTTCTGTCTAACCTCGTCGTGCTCGACGCCATCCCAACGGCCGCCGGCACTCCGGGCCGGATGGACGCACGCATCATCATCAACGGCACGTTCGGCGAAGAGGACAGCATCGTGCTGACCAATCTCTTCGCCACGCCGGCCTCCGCGCAGTTGTTCATTTCCGAAGGGGAAATCCTCGCCAACGATTCGGATGTCGATACGAACGACCGGCTTCGAATCGACTCCACCTCCCCGAGCGACCATGGCGTGGCCACCGGCATTGGCAGCGGGGGGATCCGCTACGAGGCTCCCGGATCGACCGACCTGGAAGCCCTCGCCCGCGGCGAGCAGCTATTGGATTGGTTCGAAATCGAGATTGGCGACGGCCACGGCGGCACCACCAAGAACCTCGTTGCCGTCTTGGTGACGGGCGTGAACGACCGCCCCTTCGCCGGAACGGATTGGCTCGCCGTTCGCGAAGACGAATCGGTCGGGTTCAACGCCATGGCCAACGACCGCGTGGTGGACTTCAACAACTCCGCACCGGACAACGCGCTCTGGATCGTTTCGGCGTCCGGGGCGTCCACCTTGCAGGGCTCCTATGCCATCGGCACCAACGGCACGGCCTTCTACGACCCCGCCGTTTCCGCGTTCCTCGACGGGTTGCCTGAAGGCTATGTGACCAACGACACCTTCACCTACGAACTGACCGACCAATCGTTCGTCTTCGCGTGCGACGATCTCTTCCGGGTGGATCCCGACGGCACGGGCGCGGTGCTGCGCGTCATGGCCAACGACATCAACCACAACCAGCGCGCAGGCGCAATCCGCATTGCATCGATCGGTATCCCCGGCCACGGCGGCAGCGTTGAACCCGCCGCGAACTCCACCGCGATCCGCTACCAACCGGAAATCAATTTCGTGGGCGACGAGGTCTTCACCTACACCATCACCGATCCGTTCGGCAACACCGACAAGGGGCGCGTCACCGTCCGCGTCACGAGCGAAGCCTTCAACGGCGACCTGCAAGCCAATGCCGATTCCTTCACGGTTGCGCTGGGCGAGACCGTCACGCTCGATCTGCTGGCCAACGACAACCGGAGGCCCAACGCCGGCGCGGCACTCGACATCGTCGCCCTCGCGACCAACGGCCTCCACGGCATCGTCGTACGATCCGGCAACCGTGTGCGCTATACCGCAACCACACCGCTGGGCGATGCGTTCACCTACACGATTTCCGGCGGCGGCCCGGCGCGCGCCACCGCAACGGTCGCCATCAAGGTGGTGGACCGGCGGCACACGCTGCCGGTGCGCAACGACAGCTTCGCCATCCTGCGCGACAGCATCGACAAGACACTCGATGTGCTCGCCAACGACCGCATTCTGCCGGATGAACCGGAATATCAACTGCGCTCCGTCGGCCTCCCCCAACACGGCGCCGCACTCATTGTGGACAACGAGCTCCGCTACACGCCCAACGCCGGTTTCGTGGGCATCGACCGCTTCGGCTATGAAGCGACCGACGGACTTGGCGGCACGGGCACGGGCGTGGTTGAAGTCGCCGTCGGCGCGCTCCTTGCCAAGGAGGATGTGTTCTCGGTCGGATACGGCGGCGTCGATGTTGTGCTGGACGTGCTGGCCAACGACCGCATCCAACCGGAAGAACAGGGCTCCGTTTCCATCGTCGCCCTGCAGCTCGGGCAAGGCCTGTCCGGCTATGTTGAAAACCGCACGAACGATCTCGTCTTCACGGTGCCGCCCGACCCGATGGGCCAATACGAATTCAGCTATGTCGTCGGCGACGGCGAGCGCTCGGCGACGGGCACGGTGACGGTGGCCGTCGAAGCGGACGGTGCATATGCGAACCCGGACTATCTGGCCGTACTGGCCGGCAGCTCGGGCGTGGAACTCGACGTACTGAACAACGATGCCTCGGTACGGTCGGTGCCGCGCACCGTGGTGGCGACGGCCATCGGCACGGGCGACGACGCGCCGAACCAAGGCGGCACCGCAGTGGTGATGGGGGACCATATCCTCTACACCCCCGCCCCCGGCTTCGTCGGCGAGGAAACCTTTACCTATTCCATGACCGACTCGCTCGGCACCGATACCGCCAAGGTGGTGGTCGAGGTTCGGCCGCCGGAAATGGTGGCCTGCAACGATGCCTTCATCGTCTACTTCGATCCCTCGGCCCCGGCCTTCGCCCTGCCCGTGCTGAACAACGACGTGCTGCTGCCGCCGGCCGGTACGCTGCAGATCGAAAACGCGGAACTCAACATTTCCGCCGACGGCCGTTCGCTGGAATACACCCCCACCACCATCGGCTGGTTCACAAACCATTATGAAATCAGCGACGGCGGCACGCGGCGCGCACAAGCCACCGTGGAAATCGAGGTCCGCCTGCGCACAGGAGAACTGATGCTCGAAGCCAATCCCGATGTCTGGTCGGTGGCGCGCGGCAGCTCGGCCAACCGTTTTTCGCCGTTGGCGAACGACGGAACCCTGCCCGCAGGCGCGGACTCGTGGACCGTCGCAATCGCCTCGCCCTGTACCAACGGCGGAATCGCGGTGGTGTCGGGCAGCAACATCCTCTTCACCCCGGATCCGGACTTTACGGGCCTCGATGGCTTTGCCTATTCGGTTTCGGACGGCCTCGGCGGAACGGCCACCAATGCGGTGGCGGTACGGGTCGGCGAAATCCTGCTGAATCCCGATTGCTTCTCGGCGCTTTCGGGCACAACGAACCTCTTCGACGTGCTCGCCAACGACGGCAGGCAACCGGACGGCCCGGTGCTGACCAACCTGATGGGCGGGACCAACGGCCGGATGGTTTACATCCCGCCGCCCGCAAACGACTATCCGTTCATCGACACCGTCGCCTATGCCGTGGAAGTGCACCCCGGCCTTTATGCGACCCAGATGGTCAGCGTGCTGGTGGAGGAATTCGATTCCGACCGCAGTACCGCCCTGGTGGATATCGAAGTGACGGGCGTGAACGATCCGCCCGTCCTCGGCGAGTTTGGCGATGTGCTGGAAACGGCCGACAACGTGCCGATCAAACCCTTCCCGTTTGCGAAGATCGTGGATGTGGATCTATGGAGCAACGAGCTCCAGCGCGTCGTGATTACCATCGACGAGGCCGTCAAAGGTTCGCTGTTGCCGCTGAACGGCTTCAGCAATCCGCAACCGGGCCGCTATGAAATCACGAACACCCCCGCCGTGGTTTCCGCGGCGCTCAACGGCCTCTTCTTCGTGCCGGCCGCAAACCGGATTGAGGCCGGGATGAACGAGACCGCGGTGCTGGACGTCAGCGTGGAGGATTTCCATATCGCTTCCCCGCTGGCCCACCGCTTGGAAATCATCGTCTGGGCGGACAACGATCCGGGCACCTTCCTCGACGCGTGGAAAATCCTCTATTTCGGTGCCGGCGGCGCCCCGGGCGCGGCGGACGAAAACGACCAGGATGGCGACGGGCTGGTGAATATTGCAGAATATGCCTTCGGAACCGATCCGACCCAACGGACCGCCCCCGCAATGCATAGCCTGGTTTGGGAAGATGGCGCGGCAGTCGGCACGTTGGTGGCCTCGTTCCAGCGACAGTCGGACGACCCCTCGTTGCTGTATGTGCTCGAAAAGAGCACCGACATGCAAACGTGGGAAAACGCCGCGGCCTGGATCATTGCCACCACCAATACGCCGCCGACGGAAGGCATCCAGCGCTCCATCAACGTCATCGACATTGAAAACGACGATAACTGCTACTACCGCGTGAACGTTTATTATTAATAGCGAAGGGGGAACCGATGCGACATTCTAGATTCATCTTTGCAGCAAGCTGCATGGCGTTGCTGCATGGCCTATCGGCCGATGCCGCCAGCTATGCGCTCGACGGCGGAACAACTGGAATAGTCATCGGCGACTGGGACATTCCGACAACCGATGTCTTCATTGGAACGACCACGCCGAGCAATAGCCTGATGGTGTCGTCATCAGTCGTGGTATCGAACAACAGCACCTATGTCGGCTACGGCACAGGCGCGAACGCCAACCGGGTGGAACTCCAACCGGGAGCACGGTGGTTCGGTTCCGGCAACTTCGAGGTGGGCAGCGAAGGGTCGAGCAATTCCCTGCTGGTGGAGGCCGGGGCGGTGCTGGAGACCGGTTCGGGCTATGTCGGCCGCGAAGCGTCGGCGGCGAGCAACAGCGTAGTCGTCAGCGGCACAGGCAGTCGATGGTCGAGCTCGAACTACATGCGCATCGGCCACCATGGCTCCGGCAACTCCCTGGAGGTGGCGGACGGCGGCCTGCTGGAGAACGAGTTGTCGGCCGATATCGGCCTGATGGAAGCGGCCTGGCAAAACCGCGTTCTCGTAACCGGGTCGAATTCGCTCTGGCGCAGCGGGAAGCGGTTGGCCGTGGGCTACGCGGGCGCGATCAACAGCCTATCGGTCGAAGCCGGCGGGCGAGTGGAAACGGAGGGGCTCTATGTCGGGTATCTGGAAACGGCGACCAACAACACGGCATCGGTTTCCGGAGAAGGATCGGCGATCATAAGTTCCGACCCCGTCGTTGTAGGGTTGTATGGATCGGACAATTCCCTGGCGGTGGTGGATGGCGGAAGTTTTCAGGCTCCCGACTTGGTCGCCGGCGTCTATTCCGGAGCGCAAAACAACCGGATCACCGTGGACGGCGAGAACTCCGTTCTGTCGGTCACCGACTCCCTGATGATCGGGGGGGCGCAACCCTCGACCGGAGGAACCGGCAACCGGTTGATCGTTCTGCACGGCGGCCGGGTGGAAGCCGGCGATCTTTACAACCGGAACTCGTCGGAAATCTGGCTCGGAGCGGACTCCCGCATCGAAACCGGAAACTATTACCAGGATTCCTCGTCGGCCCTGCGGCTCGATGTGACGGAGGATGAAACCCGCCGGCCGCAGAACGGATGGATCGACGTGGCAGGCACCGCCGAGTTCGAACGGGATGCAACGATCCAACTGCTGAGCAACATCGGCGAGCTGGAATTCAACCGCTACTACACCAACAGGGTGGTTTCAGCGAACACGCTGGTGGTGGACGGCAAAGCCAACGCGGACACGGAGGATCTCGAAAAACTCAACGCCTACGGCACGCTGCTCTATGTGAAATTCTACGAACGGGACCAGGATATCGTCGCCCGCTTCAGCCGCAAACGGCTGGCCGAGGCGGCGGGTTTCGAAGACGGTACGATGATGGCGCGGGTGGCGGACCGCATCGACGACATCGGATTGTCGGGAGGGGAGCGCGCCACGACCCAAGTCATGATGCTGAACGAAATGCCGAGCGGGGAAATCGCCGACCAAATGCGCCAGCTCTACGCTTTCGGCGTCCCCACCCACCGCCATATGGATTCTTTGCAGGGCGGCCTCGATGCGGCACTGGAGCGCGGCAACCGCTTTGAATCCGGCACGGTCCCCGAAGGCGCGGCGGGGCCGGGGGATGACCGCCGTACCTCGGTCTGGTTCAAGGCCTATGCCATGTCGGGCGACCAAGATGCGACGGGCGGCTATTCGGCCTTCGACCACTACATGGGCGGATTGGTCCTCGGATGCGATAAACGCTTCGAGAAGCTGCAACTCGGAGCCGCCGCAGGTTTCGCCACATCCAACATCCACCAGGACAATGGAGACACCAGCGATGCGAGAACCGCCTATGCCGTTCTCTATGGATCGCGCCTTTTCGATGCAGGGTTTTTGGATGGCGCGGTGTCGCTCGGCCGGAACCGGATCGACAACGAAGCGGGCACGCGCTTCGACACGACGGCGGATATCCTGGCGAATAGCTGGTTGTTATATATGGGGGGCGGCCGCAATTTCGGTTTGGGCAAGGGTTGGATCGCCACCCCGGAGTTCGGCTTGCGGTTCGGCTTCTACGACCAACGGGCCTACGGAGAAAACTCCACCACGGCGGAACCGCGCCACGTGGACGAGTACGATCGCTGGAGCACCCGGTTCAAACTTGGAACCCGCATCGGCCGCGTAGACAACGGGAAGATCGAGTCCATTGTGCCGCGCGGGCGTTTGTTCTGGTTCCACGAGTTTCGGGACGAAGACGACTCGCTTGGCTATACCTTGGGAACAAGCGACGAGGATTTCACCATGCAGATCCCCGGCACCGACACCGATCTGATCAACGTGGGAGTAGGACTCTCCGCCATGAACGCAAGGGGATGGGAGCTGATTCTCGATATCGACGGCTACATGAGCGCAAAATACACCTCCGTCGTTTTCGGCGGGCGCATCTCGCGCAAGTTCTAACAAAAACCCAATTTAGGCATTGATGCGCGGAACTAGATGCCCATATTAGACCGCATTGGTACCATTTTATGAATCAACCTAACCAAGGAGAACCAACATGAACGTTGACCAGCATCTGAAAGTCGCCTCTTGGCATATCGAACAAGCCCGGTTGCATGCCACCACGGAACATTCCTGCGGCTGCCCGTTGAACGACGACTACGCCAAGATCATCGAGCAGGTCGAGTCCGGCAACATCGTCGACGAAGGCCATTAAGCCCGCAGCTGCGGGAAGCTCGAACACCGGAATACCCAAATCCGAAACGAATCGGATCGCGAACCGCCTTTATGGCGGTTCTTTTTTTGGAGAAACGTCTACCCGCCCAAGACCTACGACTTTCGAGTCGGTGACCCGCGACCTTAGACCACCACTTCTTTTTACATTCTGATGACAATTTACCCCTGTGTTTGAGCTACCTTACCTTCATCATTCAATGGAGCAGGATTATGAAGACAGGGACAATGCTCATCGCAATACTGGCACTGGTGCAGGTATGCGCCGCAAACGAACTGCTGCAGCAATACGAAAAGGCTTACTATCTTGAAACGGCCAAGGGCAACGAGAGGGAGGCGGCGGCGGTATATCAAACCATTGCCGACGCCGAAGCAACCGACGCCAACAAGGAGGCGATCCAAAAAAGCCTGCTGCGCCTGCTGGAGATCGGCACGAACCGCAAGCACGAAGCCACCATCCGCGACTGCCACGCAAAACTGTTGACCAAGACCGACACCACCGTTCAGCAACTCATCGAGTTGACGAAGGAAAGCGGCACGGTCTTTATTCCGAAGGGAACGCACTCGGGCCCCATTGTCCTCGACAAAAATCTGACGCTCAAGGGCGCGGATCGCAATGAGGCCATCCTGGAAGCGGAGGCCGACCAGCCGCTGATTCTTGTGTCGAAAAAGACGGACGCTCTGATTGAATCGCTGACACTGGAAAGTCAGCTCGCCTCCAGCGAACGCACCAATCCCCCCGGATGCGCGCTGCTGGTGCAGGATGCCAAGGCGACGCTAAGGGATTGCGCGGTCATTGCGCGCGGAAACGCCTCGCGCAGTCCGCTCGGGGTCTATGTGCAGGGTTATTCCGAAGTGCAGTTGCTCGACAGCG
>NZ_JBFJYW010000009.1:0-25107 GCF_041622395.1 Pontiella sp.
CGGCCTTGACGATCTCCTTGAGATATCCGTAGACCTTGCTGTCTTCCTCGACGGAATTCATGCAGAGCGCGACATAGCCCAGAATGGCCGTGAGAATGTTGTTGAAGTCGTGCGAAACCCCGCCCGCCAACCCGCCGATGGCATTCATCTTCTGCTGTTGGCGCAGGTGCTTCTCGATCTCGCGCTCCTGGGTAATATCGCGGCTGATCGAGACATAGTTGACCAGCTTGCCCCCGTCGGAGCGGATCGGATAGATAACCGCCTCCTCGACATAGAGACTGCCGTCCTTCTTCTTGTTGGTGACCTCCCCGGCCCAGGTGTTCCCGGAGGAAATGGTTTCCCACAAGTTTTCAAAGAAGGCCTTTTCGTGCTTCCCGCTTTTGAGCACCCCGGGGTGCTGGCCAAGAACCTCGGCGGCGGCATATCCGGTATTCTTTTCAAACGCGGCGTTCACATAGAGAATCGTTCCATCCACCGCCGTAATCATGATCGACTCGGTCGATTGCTCCACGGCGACCGCGAGGCGCCGCATCTCCTGCTCCATCTCGATGCGCTTGGTCAAATCGCGGCTGATGCCGATCATCCCGGTGGAGCCGGCGGAGGATTCGAGATAGGGAATCTTGACGGTACTCAGGTAGACATCCGGCCCTTCGGCACTGGCGACCCAGCCTTCCGTCTCGATGGTTTCGCCGTTGGCCAGCACGCGCAGATCCTCCATGTGCGACCGCTGGGCCCGTTCGGGGGGGAGGATTTCGGCCGACGTGCGCGAACAGATGCGGTCGACATCGGTGCCGACGAATCGGGCATAGGCCGAATTGCAGCCGACGTAGAGTCCCCGGGAATCCTTCATGTAGATCGGGTCGGGAATCGAGTCGATCAGACAGTGCATCAGCGCCTGTTGCTCGACGAGGCGGCGCCCCACCTGGATGCGGGCGAGCAACTCGCCGCTGTCGAAGGGCTTCGTGATAAAATCGTCGGCCCCGGCGGCAAAGCCTTCGAGCACATCCTCCTTGTCGGACTTGGCCGTCAACAAAATCACATAGATCGGAATCGCCTTGTCGATCTGGCGGATATTGCGGCAGATCTCGATCCCGCTAAGCCCGGGCATCATCCAGTCGATCAATGCCAGCTTGGGCGGATCGTCCTGCCGGAGGACTTCCCAGGCGACGTCGCCGTTTTCGGCGGCAATCACGTCATAGCCGGCTTTCGTGAGGGTTTTCTTCAGCAACGTGCGGGAGAACGCATTGTCCTCGGCAATCAGAATTTTCATCAACAATCTCCAAAAAGAACCCCCGGCCCCCGGCAACATGGCGAACATCCAGCTCCACGTGAATGGATACTTGCAAATCGCCGATAGCGGTTCAATGGTTTTCAAGCATTTACACCGCACAAAAAAAACGCATCGCCAAGATGTGTTGCCGATGCGCCGTACCAGTCTATTAATCGCGTCGCGCTACATGTGGTCTGTATCGTCGATCACTTCCTTGACGGCCGGAACCCGTTCCTTCAACAAGGTTTCGATTCCGTTCTTCATGGTCATGCGGGCTCCGGGACATCCCCGGCATCCGCCTTCCAACTCCACAAACACCACGCCGTTTTCGACTTTCGTCACGACGGCTCCGCCGCCGTGCGAGGCCAGCGCCGGCGCGACTTCCTCGGCCATGATCACATTGACCGCATCCAAAATTTCCTGATCTGTCATGCTCGATTCCTTTCTTCGATGAAATTGACTTAACGAAGTTTAATCCCTACTACTTTCCACCGACTTTAACAAGCACAGGGGCGGCTTTTCATGATCGACTACATTTCCAACATCCTCAAGGGGGCGCTGATGGGCGCGGCCAACGTGATTCCCGGCGTCTCCGGCGGCACCATGGCGTTGCTCACGGGCATCTTCGAAAAGCTGATCGATACGATCAAATCCTTCGATGCCAAGGCGGTAAAGCTGGGTTGCACCTTCCAGTTCAAGGCGCTGTTCGAGCACATCGACGTCAAGTTCCTCTCCGCCATCGGCATCGGCGTCGTGGCCAGCATCCTGAGCGTCGCCAAGCTGCTCGAATACCTGTTCGAAAGCCACGCGCTCTACGTTTGGTCCTTTTTCTTCGGGTTGATTCTCGCCTCGGTATACTTCGTTGGCCTCAAGATCGGCAAGCGCAGCATATCGGTCGTTGCCCTCTTTCTGCTGGGCACCGCCGTGGCCGCCTCGCTCGCCTTCCTGGAACCCGCCGAGCAGAATTCATCCATCCCCTACCTGCTTGTTTGCGGAGCGGTGGCCATGTGCAGCATGATTTTGCCCGGCCTCTCCGGCTCCTATGTCCTGCTGCTGATGGGCAACTACCAGCTGGTCATGATCGATGCGATCAACCATTTCGATTTCAAGGTTCTGGTCCCCGTCGGCATCGGCGCGGCGGCGGGACTGGTCGCCTTTTCCCGCCTGCTCTCCTGGATCTTCAAGAAATTCCACGACCAAACCATTGCCCTGCTCACCGGATTCATCTTCGGCTCGCTGAGCATCCTCTGGCCGTGGAAGAGCGAAATCATCGAGACCTTCGGCGAGAAGGCCAAGGTGGTGGGATACGACTATGCCCTGCCCGAATTCAACGCCGAAACCGGAATGGCCATGGCCATCATGGTTGCCGGCATCGTCGTCATTGCCCTCGTCGAGACCTTGGCCGGGAGAATGAAGGCCGACTAATCGTCCGCCGTCTTCCGGTCGTTGCGCATCGCCAGCATGTGTTGCCGAACCACGCCGAACAACAGCCAGGCATCCCTGAGCGGGGCCACATGGCTGCGGTGTCCGCAGTTGTAGAGGGTCGAGACCCGGACCGAATCGATGCGGATATGCCGCATGGCCGCGCGGATCAGGACCTCGAACTCGAACGCAAACCGCGGCAGGTCGCTCATGACAAAGGGCAGCACATCGGTCCGGTAGAACCGATAGCCGCACGGCGGGTCGGCAACATAGATCTTCACCAGCCGATTGAGGATCCACGCCATCGAACGGTTCGTCCAGCGCCGGATACAGGGCATGCCGCCCACGTCCGCCATCCGGTTCCCGATCAGCACGGGAATGCGCGTGCGCTCGTAGGCGTCCAGAAAGCGGGGAATCTCCGAGGGATCGTGCTGCCCATCGCCATCGACCACGATCACCGCATCGAAGCCCTGCTCCCGGACATAGTTGAAACCGCGCTTTAGCGAAGCGCCCTTGCCGAGGTTTTCGTGGTTGCGCAACACATGCGCCCCGGCCTGCGCGGCCAGATCGGCCGTCCCGTCGATCGAGCCATCGTCGATCACGACCACCTCGGCGGGCGCCTGCAACCGACAGGCGCGCACCACCTCGGCGATTCGCTCGGATTCGTTGAATGCACAAATCAGCACGCAGAATGTTTCCACCTTCCCTGCGCCGGGGTCATTGGGCATCGAATCCATCCTCGATCAGACGGTTACCATCTTATCGGCCCGATAGGAGGACCGAACCAGCGGGCCGGAGGCGACCGCCTCGAACCCGATGGCATAGGCGGCGTCCTCGAAGTCGACGAACTCTTTCGGCGTCACAAAGCGTTTGGTATGCGCGTGGTCGCGCGTCGGCGCCATGTATTGCCCGATCGTCAGCAGGCGCACGCCGTGGTCATAAATATCCTGAAGACATTCCATGACCTCCTCGTTCGTCTCGCCGAGACCGAGCATGATCCCGGTTTTGACCTTGATCGAGCCGTCGCCATACTCCGCCGCATGCTGCAACGTCTTGAGCGAGCGCTCGTAGGTTGCGCCCGAGCGGATCGACCGCTGGAGCCGCTTGACGGTCTCGACGTTGTGGTTGAACACGATCGGCCCGGCATCGAGCACCTTGTAGAGCGGCTCCTTGCGCCCGAGGAAATCGGGGGTCAGCACTTCGACGGTCACGGCCGGCACGCGGTCCTTGATGGCCGTAATGGTCCGCGCAAAGATTTCCGCCCCGCCATCGGGCAAATCGTCGCGCGTGACGGAGGTGATCACCACATGCCGGAGCTTCAAGGTCTCGACCGCTTCGGCGACGCGCTCCGGCTCTTCCGTATCCAGCCCGACCGGTTTGCCCGTGGCAATCGAGCAGAACCGGCAGTCGCGCGTGCAAATGTTGCCGAGAATCATGATCGTTGCCGTGCCGTGGTTCCAGCACTCGTGGCGGTTCGGACACTTGGCGTCCTCGCAGACGGTATTTAGGCCGTTCTTTTTCAGGACCTCGTGCGTCTCCGCATATTCGCGGTCGGTTTGGATCGGGCGGCGCATCCATTCCGGAATGCGCCCGGGTCTTACTTCTTCGGTAGTTTCATTCATTCTTTTGTCTCCGGTTCCCCCCTGGACCACCCCAGACCCAAAACTAGCCCTGAAGCGTCTCGATCATCTTCTGGAGCTTCTCGCTCTTTTCAATCAGCTCTTCCTTGCGCTTCCGCTGGACATCGACGACGTCTTTCGGCGCTTTGTCGACGAAGTTCGGATTCTCGAGCTTTTTCGTGACGCCGGTCAGGAAGCCGTTCACTTCCGAGAGTTCCTTCGTCAGCTTTTCGATTTCCGCATCGACGTCGACCAGCCCCTCGATGGACATATAGATCGCGCCCAGCGAGCTGATGCCGCTCGGCATGGCGCCTTCGGGCACATAGTCGACATCGACATGGATCTGCTCGGCCTTCAGCGCGGCCATGATCGAAACCTTGTCTTCCTCGATCTGCGCGGCGACTTCCTGGTTCGCGGCGCGGACGCAAAACGTTGCGGTCTGCTTGTTGTTCAGGTTGTATTCCGCCCGCAAGATGCGGCCGACGCGGATCAGGTCATGCTTGCCGTCCACATATTTCACGATGGCGGAATCGATGCCTTCGGCCACGGGCTTTTCAGGCCACGGCGCAACCATGATGCTCTCGGCGTCGTCGTTGTAGCCCATGCCATGCCACAGCTCCTCGGTCTGGAACGGCATGAACGGATGCAGCAGGCGCAACGCGGTCGAGAAGGTGAAGTGCATCACTTGCAGCGTATGTTTTTTCTCTTCGGGCGTACCCTTGAAAAGGACCGGCTTGGCATATTCCAAGTACCAATCGCAGTAGCTGTGCCAGAAGAAATCATACAAGGCCATCGTCGCATCGTTGAACCGGTAGCGCTGGAGGTTGTCGTTCGTCGAAGCAATCGCCTCGTTGAGCTTGGCCAGCAAATGCTGGTCGTCCGGCGTCAGCTTGGCAACATCGAACGCCAGGTCCTTGACGTCGAATTCCTCGGAATGCATCTCCATGAAACGCGCGGCGTTCCAGATCTTCGTGCCGAAGTTGCGGCCGATCTCGAACTTTTCGTCGTTGATGTAGACGTCCTGGCCGGTCGCCGTGATCATCATCAGGGAGAAGCGCAGCGCATCGGAGCTGTACTTTTCGATGATATCGAGCGGATCGATGGAATTGCCGAGGCTCTTCGACATTTTGCGGCCCTGGTCGTCGCGCACGGTGCCGTGGATGTAGACCGTATCGAACGGGATGTTGTCCATGACTTCCATGCCGGACATGATCATGCGCGCCACCCAGAAAAAGATGATCTCGTTGCCGGTCACCAGCGTCTTGGACGGATAGTAGAAATTCAGGTCGTCGCTCTTCTCGGGCCAACCGAAAACGCTGAACGGCCAGAGCCACGAAGAGAACCACGTGTCGAGCACGTCCTCATCCTGCCGGAAGTTGCCGGTCGAGCAAACCGGACATTTTTCCGGCTCGGTCCGGGCGGCCCATTCATGGCCGCAGTCATCGCAGTAGAAGATCGGGATGCGGTGGCCCCACCAGATCTGGCGCGAAATGCACCAGTCGCGGATGTTTTCCATCCACCCCATATAGGTCTTGTTCCAGCGCTCCGGAACAAACTTGATGCGCCCGTCGCCGACCGCCTCGATCGCCGGGCGGGCCAACGACTTCATCCGCACGAACCACTGCGGCGAAAGGCGCGGCTCAACCACCGTGTCGCATCGGTAGCAATGGCCAACCGCATGCATGTGCTTTTCGACCTGTTCAACCAGACCGCCCGCCTTGAGGTCCTCCATCAACTGCGTGCGGCACTCGAAGCGGTCCATGCCTTCGTACGGCCCGGCCTCTTCGTTCATGATGCCCGTATCGGTCATGACGTTGATCTGCGCCAGATCATGGCGCAGGCCCATCTCGAAATCGTTCGGATCGTGCGCTGGGGTGATCTTGACGACCCCCGTGCCGAATTCCGGATCGACATAGTCGTCGGCAATGATCGGAATCTCGCGGTTGACGATCGGCAAGATGACGGTTTTGCCGACCAGATCCCGGTAGCGCTCGTCGCGCGGGTTGACCGCAACGGCGGTGTCGCCCAGCATCGTTTCCGGGCGGGTGGTGGCAACGACGAGCTTGCGCTTCACGCCCTTCACCGCATATTTCAAATGATAGAGCGCCCCTTCGACCTCGACGTGCTCGCTCTCCTCGTCGGAAAGGGCCGTTTGGCAGCGCGGGCACCAGTTGATGATGCGGTGGCCACGATAGATCATATCCTTGTCGTAGAGGCGGCAGAAGATTTCGCGCACGGCCTTGCTCAGCCCTTCGTCCATCGTGAAACGCTCGCGGTCCCAGTCGCACGAAGCACCCAGCTTTTTAAGCTGGTTGGAGATGGTGGAACCATATTCTTGCTTCCACTCCCAAACGCGTTCGAGGAACGCTTCGCGCCCGAGGTCGTCGCGGGTTTTGCCCTCTTTCTTCAGCGCGCGTTCAACCACGTTCTGCGTGGCGATGCCCGCGTGGTCGGTGCCCGGCACCCAAACGGTGTTCTTGCCCTGCATGCGGGCGACGCGGGTGAGCACATCCTGGATATTGTTGTTGAGTGCGTGCCCCATGTGGAGGATGCCCGTCACGTTCGGCGGGGGAATCACGATGCAGAACGGGTCGCCCCCATCCGCGCTATCGCCATGGAAGCGCTGGTCTTCCATCCATTGCCGGTACCACTTTTCCTCGACCTCTTTCGGATCATACTTCTGCGCTAATTTTGCCATAAATTTGTCCTATTTGTTCAAAAATCAAGGCGGAGAACTTACGAAACCCTCCCCATCGACGCAATCCTATTGCAAACACGATTCTCCCCCGTCATGTTAAATCCATCCGCACGATCGCGCAGCTGGATTTAACACGCGGATTCGGTTCCATCGGCGAGCAAACGGTCGATCTCCCGCTTCCACCGCTCAAGCCCGTCCATTTCCCGGTAGTCGTGGAAAATGCGAATGAAGTTTTCTTTGCGCTCTTCCATATATTCATTCCGCCCGGCCGCGTGGATATAATCGAGGTCGCGTTCGACCTGCCTAACCGCCCGCCCCAACTCATCTCGGTGCCCATCCCGATAGTAGGCAAGCGTTTTGAACCGCCAAATGTAGGTCGCGTCGGTGCCATCGAACGTTTCCCAAACAAAATAGGAGCCCGACTCTCCTGGAATGAAAAAGAGGAACGAAAACGGTTCCCGAACCAATCGCAGGCGCACCTGGGTCGCGTCGTGCAGTCCCGCAAGGTATTCGATGTGCGCCGAATGCCGGAAATCCTTCGCCCGGACAATATCGGCCACGAACTTCGCGTCCGATTCGCCGAATCCCGCCGCCGTCTTTCCGAAAAACCGCGAGGCCGTAACAATACGTCCCTTCCCTCCGCCCCACTTCCGCAGTTCGCCCTTAACAAAGCGATAGCGTACTTTTCCGATCAGCTCGCTTGAAATCGCGTCGAGCTTCGGTGCCGATGCCTTCTCGACCGACGCCGCCCCGTCGCGGATATGAACCGTTGCCGTGACGTCAATCAGACCGTTGATCGCGTTGGCAAGATAGGACTGGATGCAGTTGAGCTTCGGAGTAAAGAGGCTGTTCTTGATCCGAACGCAAAAACCGACCGACTCGCAGGAAGCCCGCAACGTACCGTTCCAATCGATCTCGGCGTAGCCCTCGCCAAAACGGAACCGATTGAGCGGAGCGGAAAACCCGACCTCCTCCCAAAACTCGCGCGGGGGTTCCGGGCGCGAGACGGGCCGGGGCTTCGGTGGAGGTTCCGGAATAGCGCGCCTGATCTTCACCCGCGCCAACTCCAGCACCTTGGGACAATCATAAAAGATCGATAATTCCCGGATCGCGGAAACATCCACATCCCTTCGGCTCCGCCGAAGATCCCTCGGCTTAAAATCCACCACTTCGCAATCCAGCACCCCCTCCGCAAACCGATGCACCCACAGCGTGATCCACGGGAAGCGGGAGGAATCGAACGACTCGACCCGGGCGGCGGAATCGTCGGGATGGTCGACCACGATCCGTTCGACGGGAACAGCCACATGGTCGCCGATAAAGAGTTCCCTCTCCCCAACCTGCACAACCCACTCCTGTCCCCGCTCAAGCATAGTTGGACTTTTACAAAAAAAACCGCCCGGCACAACCTGCCAAACACAAAACCAACCGCGTCACCACCTCCCTTATATTAAATCCAGCTGCACGATCGCGCAGCTGAATTTAACACAGCCCAGCCGAGTTCGTGGACGGGAGGGTGTAGCCGAGAGCATCATAGCCTTTCATCCGGCGATCGAACATGCGCGCGAGCATGGGGTTGCCTTGATCGACGTAGTCGTGGATGCGAACTTCGCGTTTGGCGTCGTGCAGACGGTGGAGCCGTCCGGCATATTGGGAGAGCACGCCGCTCCAGGAGACGGGCGAGGCGAGAAACAGGGTATCGAGCCGGGGATCATCGAAGCCTTCGCCGAGGTAGCGCCCGGTCGCGAGCACGGCGTGTGGCTGGTCTTTCCACGCCTCGAGCCGCTCCATGGTTTCGGCAAGTTTCTTTTTCCCGAGTCCGCCTTTGAAGACGACCAGCCGCCCGATGCGGGATTCCAGCAGCTCGCGGAGCGATTCGAGATGCGAAACGCGCTCCGTGAGTACGAGCGGGCTTCGTCCGGCTTGATAGGCCTCGGCGACGTCGGCGGCGATCCGCCCGTTGCGCGGTGCGGATTCGGCAAGCAGTCGATAAATCTCCGTGACGGAGCGTCCGGCCGCTTCAGAAAACTGCACGTCGCAGCATGGATGGATGATGATCTTGTGGTCGAACGGTCGTTGCCGCGCATGTTTCTTTTCGTGTGCCCGATAGCGCACCGGGCCGCACTGCATAAAGATGATCGGGTGGTGGCCATCGCGCCGCAACACGGTGGCGGAGAGCCCGGCGATGTATTTTGCGGTACAGGCGCGCAACACATCCTCAAAGCTCTTGGCAGAAACATGATGGCATTCATCCACAATGACGTGGCCATATTCGGCGACCAGATCGTCAACCACCCCTTTTTTGTTGAGGCTCTGGAGCACGGCCACATCGACCACTCCCGAGACCTTCCTCTTGCCACCGCCGACCCGCCCGATCTCTTTCGCTTCTATCCCAAGGAAAGTAGAGAGACGCTCCACCCATTGCTCCATGAGTTGCCGGCGATGAACCAAAACAAGAACATTGGTTTTTCGCTTTGCGATCAACCATGCGGCCAGCACGGTCTTGCCGAACGCGGTCGGGGCGGAGAGTACGCCGATATCGTGCTTCAACAACGCTTTGCCCGCCAGTAGTTGCTCCGGACGGAGCTCGCCATGAAACGAAACCTTCACGGAGCGCCCCATTGTCCGTTGGTCGGAAACGCGCACCTCGACACCGAGCGTCTCAAGTAACCCGACCAATTCCTCCCGGCAGCCGCGCGGCAAGCCGATGTATTCCGGGAACTCCTCGGCGCAGGCGATCACGCGGGGATTATTGAAAACAGGCATGCGCATCGCCTGGGCCTTATAGAATTCCGGATTGCGGAATGCGGCCAGGCGCAGGATTGCGTTGCGCAAGGATGGCGACAGCCCGGCTCTGGGAACGTAGACCAGATTGCCGAGCACAATCTCCACCGTTGCCGGATGCTCTCCGGTGATCACCGTTTTGCCTTGGCGTGACGGCGGCAACAACCACGGAACCTGCTCATCCTCCTCCGGCGCGGAACGGACCCCCAGAACAAGGTCGTCTCGCTCCGCTTCCTCCACCAACTCATCCACCCTGCCCCTCGGCATTTTCCGGACATTCGAAAGGAAATCCCACTGGTCGGCATAGGGACGGAATGCCCGGTCGACAAAAGCGCTGTTTCCCTTCTCCCGCGCGGCCTTCTGCAATGGCAATGCGATCAGGTTCCCGATCCCTCCCGACGGCAGGCGATCCTGATTCGGGAACAAGCGATCATACGAATCAAAGCCCAGCTCCGGGCGCTCGGTCATCGCCTTCGTCAGCAAGAACGAACCAAGCTTGCGGGCGATCCGCGCCGGAATTGGTTCCGCAAAGAACAACCAGACGTGCCCGCCGTTGCCCGAACGCGACCGCTCCAGATACGCATGGACGTCCAAACCGTCGCACGTGCCTAAAAATGCCAAAGCGTCGTTCTGCCAATCGGCCTTGTCGAAATCGACCGCAAGAAATGAGCAGGTCTCATCCTCAAGCAAGGGATAAACACCCATCACAAACGGCTTTCCCTGCGGATCTTCCCCTAAAAGGTGCCATCGAACCACCTCGTCCGAAACCGGGACGAATTCGCGATAATCGCATTTTACGCATTTCACCTTCGGCTTAAGGCAAATCCCCGCCCGCCATTCGTTGCGGCAGACGGGCTGGTAGCCGCTCCGCCCGCTCTTCCGACTCTCGAACCGCTTGGGAAAAACATCATCCCGCCCCGAGAACAGACTGCGGAAAAGACGGACTTTTTCCTCCGGCGAAAACCGGGATCGGCCAATGTCAGCTGCCTTTTCCACGGCATCCCGCAGCCGATCGATTTTCGCCGTCAACACGCCGCGCCGAGTATCCAGCATCCGCAATTCCCGCTGCAGCTCCTCCAACCGCTCCCGCTTGTTCACCCGCCCCTCCATATTAAATCCAGTTGCACGATCGTCACTCTGAATTTAACATCGACAGCTTCAACCGCAACTCGGCCATGAGCTGCCGATGAATTGTAAAGGCTTCCTTCCCCTTGTAGTCGCGCGGAAGCAAGGGGCTTGGCAGCAAAGGATCGTTGACGAACGCGCTTCTATAGGCATCGATCTCCTCCACTGCAAGACGCATCAGCGAATCGAGGTCGGGCACCACCGCACCGCGCAGAAGCGCGAGGTTTTCGCCATAGACTTCGCAAAATCGTTTCTGAAGATCGTACAACGCATCGAAATCCCACGACTCCCAAACGACCTTTTCCGCAGGCATCCCCAGCACCGTGCGGGCTTCGAAGAGGCAGGCGAACACATCGACCGCGGCGGCTTCCTGCAAATCCGCATATTCCGGACGAATATCGCGCGGCGTAATCCAAACGCTTTTCTGGAAACAGCCCAAGCGCTGCCTTTTGAGAAACTGGCGAAAGATGTTACGGTACGCACGATCGGCCTCCGGGATATCGTAGACCAAGATATACCAGATCCCGTTCCACTTGCGGCTCCACCAAACATCCGGGCGAAAATAGGCCTCCAGCGATTCCGCCCCCTCTTCGGAGAGCGTGAGTTTCGGGGTATCGAGTCCTTGCTCCTTAACGACCAATCCCTGCTTTGCCAAGCGCCCTACCGCCTGATAGTAGGCCGTGCGGTTTGGATAGGAATCGTTGCACAAAAAGGCGTGGACATGATGCACTGCCATATCGCCCATAAACTCCAGCAACTCCACCACCTCCCGCCCAATTCGCCGACGCACAACCGGGAGCGAAAGATCAGGATGGTGAAATGCTTTCCACATGGCTCCATGTTAAATCCAGCGGCACGATCGTCAACTTGGATTTAACATGAATTGGGACAGCTTTTTTTCCACACCGGAATGCGTTGCCCGAAACGGCAGCAAAGGCCCCGGCAGAAAAGGGAACGGACGCCCATCCATTCCTCATCGGTCCCGTATTAAATCCAGATGCACGATCGTGCGTCCGGATTTAATACAACAGAAGATGAAACAGGCTACTTTTCTTCGTCGAGGAAGAGTTTGTATTCAACACCGTCGACAAGGGCTTCCCACGAGGCTTCGATAATGTTCTCGGAAACCCCGACGGTTCCCCAGGTGGTTTCGCCGTCGGACGATTCGATCAGTACGCGGGTCTTGGCCGCGGTGGCCTCCTCGGGGTCGAGGATGCTCACGCGGTAGTCGGCCAAATAAACGCCGTCGATGCTCGGATAGAATTCGTGAAGCGCATTGCGCAGCGCCATGTTGAGCGCATCGACCGGGCCGTCGCCTTCGCCGACCGTAAAGGCCCGCTCGCCGTTGACATTGAGCTTGATCGTGGCCTCGGTCACGCAGGGCGCGTTTTTGCTTCTTTTCTCGACGATGACCCGGAAGCCTTCGAGCTCGAAAAAGCTCTTATGCTCCTTGAGCACCTTCTTGATGAGCATCTTGAAGGAGGCATCGGCCGCTTCGTAGACATAGCCGCCCTTTTCCATTTTTTCCATGGTCTGGAGAATTTCGCGCACTTCGGGCGATTTGCGGTCGATGTTGTCGAGCCCCATCTCGATCAGTTTTTCCATCACGTTGCTGGCGCCGGAAAGCTCGGAGATCAGGATGCGGCGGTCGTTGCCGACGGATTCCGGCGGCACATGCTCGAAGCTATGCGACACCTTGCGGACACCGTCGACGTGCATGCCCGCCTTGTGGGCAAAGGCGCTTTCGCCGACGAATGCGGCGCGTTTGTTGTCGCGCAGGTTCGCCTGCTCGTTGACGAATTGCGAAAGCTGCTTGAGGTTTTTCAGCTGCGCGGGATCGGCCAGACAGGTTTTATCGGTTTTCGTGATGATGTTCGCCACGACCGAAACCAGATTGCAGTTTCCGCAGCGCTCGCCGAAACCATTGATGGTGCCCTGCACCTGCATGGCGCCGGCCCGGACGGCTTCCATCGCGTTGGCGACGCCCGTCTCGGAATCGTTGTGCGTATGCACGCCGACCTTCACATCGAACGTTTCGCGGATGGTGGTGGTGATCTCGAAAACCTCGTGCGGGAGGCACCCGCCGTTGGTATCGCAGAGCACCAGCACATCGGCCCCGCCCTTGGCGGCGGCGGCCAAGGTCCGGAGGGCATATCCGGGATCATCCTTGTAGCCATCGAAAAAGTGTTCGGCGTCGTAGATCACTTCCTTGCCGTTTTGCTTCAGGAAGCGGCAGGTGTCCTCGATCATCGCCAGGTTTTCCTCGGGCGTCGTCTTCAGGACCTCGAGTACATGCAACAGCCAGGTTTTGCCGAAGATGGTGCAGACCTCGGTATCGGCCTCGAGCAACGCCAGCGAGCCCTTGTCTTCCTCGACCTTCACCCCCGCATGGCGGGTGCTGCCGAAGGCGGCGACCTTGGCATGCTTGAGGTTTTCCTTTTTGATGGCCCGGAAGAACTCCATGTCCTTCGGGTTCGAAGCCGCGTAGCCTCCTTCGATGTAGTCCACCCCGAACGAGTCGAGCATCTTGGCCACATGGATCTTGGCAACGGCCGAGAAGGTAACGCCTTCCGCCTGCGCGCCGTCGCGAAGCGTCGTGTCGTAAATATAAACTTTTTTATCCGCACTCATGGTCGATATACCCCGCCATTTAAAACGCGGAACATACCCCACCCCCCGAAGCCGAACCAAGCCCGAAGGGGGAATTTCTGAGTGCGGAATGGCGGCGCCGAACCGCGGCTATTCGCCGAGCGAACCGATTTCTTCGGCGAGGTCGACGGCGATGCGCTCGCGCTCGCCTTCGGCCTTGACCGCTTGCAGGGCGGAATCGAGCACCCGCTCGCGGATGGACATGAGGTCGCGTAGTTGCTCGAGCGGCAACTCTTCCATTTGCCCGAGATCGGCATCGAGTTGCCGCAGCAAGGGATCGACCATGCGACCGCGTCGGTCCATCTGTTCGTTCAAGGCGTCCGCCTCGTTGAGGAACACCTGCAAGCGCTCTTCCATGATACGGCGTTGCTGCGCCATGGCGGAAACCGCGAGGTTCCGCCGCTCGCGATACAAGGCGATGTCCGGATTCCGGCTGCCCCAAGGCAGGACGAACGATGCCGAGATGCCCCAGTTGCTCTTGTCGCCCCCCGTATAGTCCATGCTGTATTCGGGCTGGATGTATTTGAAGCGGAAGCCGTCCTCCGAGCGCGCCACCGCCTCGGCGGCGCCGAGCGCCTGCGCCTCGACATCCAACCGTTGGTAGTCGGCGCGGTTTTGCAGGGCATGCTTGACCAATTCCCCGAGCTCGAGCCGGGTCGGCAAAGCCAGGGCCGCGGTCTGCGAAAAGGCTTCGAGGTCGGCCGCGGGACCGAGGGCGAGCTGCAACCGGCGCTGGACGTCGATGTTCGCCATTTCCACCTTGTCGCGATCGTTCAGCAGGTCGAGATAAAGGCTGTAGAACTTGGCGCGATCGACCACGGAAAGCTGGTGCCGCTGCACGCCGAGGTCGGCCTTGCCCAGATAGGGTTCGAGGAAATCGAGCTCTTCGGCGTAGAGGGCCAGCTGTCTGCGATGCATGCGGTAGGAGCAGAAATCGCGGTAGACCGCCAGGAGGTCCTTCCATTCCAGGGCGGCGACGCGCAGCTGCTCCGACTCGGCAACGAGCGCGAGTTGCTCGCGCAGCAGGTTCTTGCTCCAGCGATCCGGCAGGTAGATGCGCAGCGCGACGCCGACATCGCTATCGGTCACCTGCGGGCGTAATTCGAGCCCATACTCCGAACGGCTCTTCGCCTGGGCGGCGGCTTGTTCGACCGCGGTCGATTCCGGCAGCAAGGCCCGCTCGGAACGCTCGCGGACGGGCTCCTTCAAGCTCCATTTGTCGAGGTCGTCCGCAACGGCGGGCAGCGCCAGCAAGAGACCGGACACATACGGCAACACGGTTTTCCAGCACATCACTTTTTCCCCATCCACTGGTCGATAATGGAAACGTCGGGCACAACGACCACCCGTTCGCCGGGCACGAGTTCCTCGCCCGGATCGAGCTCGATGACGATGCGGCGGCCCCGCAGGATCTGGTCGCCGAAGCCCGTAAAGACCGGGAGCTTGCGGATATCGGCGGTCACGGACTTAACCGTTCCCATGCAGATTTCGCGGTTGGTGGAAGCGATCACGCGGCACCGTTCGCCCTCGGCAATGTCGCCGCGTTTTTCCTCCGGCACGAAGGCGATGACGCGCGAGGTGGAAACGTTGCTGATGCGCAAGATCGGGTCGCCCGTCTCCACCACGTCGCCGGGTTGGTGCAGCACTTCGGCCACGACCCCGGCCGTGGTTGCCACCAGGCGGCGCTGGGCGGCCTGCAACTGCTGGAGCTCCTCGGAACCGAAGGATTCGATATCGCGCTGCGCCGCCTCCAGCCGCTTGCCGAGTTCCGCGATGATGTTGGGATAATGGGCCAGCACATCCTTGGTGGCCTGGATCTGCGGGCGGAGGTCCTCCATGTTTTGCTCCAGCAGCAGGTTCTTTTCACGCAGCTCCTGCGTTCGTTTCCAACGGCTTTCCAGGGCCTGGAGTTCGGCGGCGGTCTTGGCCTCTTCCAGCTTGAGGTTTTCCACGTCGTAGCGGAGCGCGTGCACCTTGTCGCGCGTCTTCATCAGCGAGGCCTGGTCCATGAGCATTTCGGTGGCCAGCGAGGCATTGTCGATTTCACCGATGAGCTGCCCGGCATGGACGGTATCGCCCATGGCGACCTGCAGGGATTTCAAGCGGCCGTCTTCGATCGGCGAGACATATTCGTAGGTGCGTTCGGCCACGCCGTGGAAGCGGATGCGGTTGCAGCCGCCCGGCAGCAGCACCACCACGGAGACCGCCGCGGCGATCCAGACGATCCACGGCCAGCCGCTGAACAGCTGGCGGAACACATGGCGGCGGCGGTGGCGCAGGGCGGGACGTTTGAATTCGTGCTTGGTCATCGGCTTACAGCTCCACGGTGGTGCGTTGCATAACGAGGTTGACTTCGGCAATGGCATCGAGCGCTTCGAGCTTCTTGACGAGGTCCACTTGGTAGGAGGGATCGATCAGCCGCACCTGGTAGGAATACTCCAGCAGATCGCCCTGCACGGCCTCGCGCATGGCGAGCAGCATGTAGGCCGAACAGCACTCGGCCAGCACGGCGTCCACATCGGTGCGGGCCGCATCGTTGTCGGCCTCGACCAGGAAGCGGAGCATGGCCTCGTAGCGGCGGCGGGTGGCGAACGGGGCCCAGTGCAGCAGGATGATCACCGAACCGAGCAACACGCATCCGGTTATGGCAACGGCGAACATGCCCGCCCCGCAGGCAATGCCCAGGCCGAGCGCCGCGAACAGGAACATCATATCGCGCGGATCGCGCACCACGGTGCGGAAGCGGATCAGCGAGAGGGCGCCGAGCACCCCCACCCCACGCGCAATGCTGTCGCCCATCGACATCATCACCATGCAGGTGATCATGCCGCCGAGGATCAGCGTGTGCACGAACGAGCGCGAATAGGAGAGCGACTGGAACGTCAGTTGATAGAGCTTCGCAATCACGGAGCAGAGCACGAAGCTCAGCAGCATGGCGGAGATCACATGTTGCAGGCTCAAGCTTTGCGAGCTGCCCGCGGCGGCTAATAAATCGGTAAATCCATCCATAACGTTCCTTTTCCTAGGTCAAAATAAATTCGTCGCTGAAGGGGGCCTCGCCCTTTCCGGTCAACATGTTTTCCATCCAGATGGCGGTTGAATATTTGCAGTTTCCGCAGCGCACCAGATCGAACATCTGCACCAGCTCCACCATCCAGGTCGGCACCTGCTCGGTGCATTTGACTTCCAGCACGAGCGACGATTCGCGGCGGTTGCGGACCAGCCCGCTGTCCATCGAGATGAAGCGGCCGTTGCCGCCCCAGTTGTACATGTCGAACACGGGCTGGTAGCACAGCTGCGAGTCGAAGGTGATGCGGGCATAGTGGTCGAAGATGCCGGTGAACGCTTCGCGGCAGTAGCGGATATAGACGAGCGGCTTGGCATCGATCTCGTTGGTCAGCCGCACGAACTCGCGAAACGCCTCGCGCTCCTTGACGGACTTGAGGTTGAGCTCGTCGACGTGCTTTTCCAAAACGCCGGGCTTCCACTCGGCGAAGGGAATGCAGGCGCGCGACTTGATGACCCGCTCGAAATATTTCCGTTTGATTTCCATGAAGACCGGGGCCTGGCCCGGGGGTTTGCCATAGGTGCGCACCCGTAGCTTGAAGCGATGCGCGGCCTCCCACTCCTTGGCGTAGTGCAACGACAAGGCCGCGTTGTCGAGCTGGAGGGTATTGATGTAGTACTGCCCTCCCGCCGCCGCGCAATGCTTGTCCATCACGCAGTACGGGCGGATGAAGTCCTTGATCGGCGCCACCAGCCGGCGCGGAATGATGTATTTCGCTTCGAAGCGGTCCAGCTCCGTCGAAAAATCCGCCCGCTCCGTTTTTTCCTTCTTAATCCCGACCATAGCCGCCACTCATTCGCCTGAAATATAGACCCGGTAATAGATGCACTCCACATCGTCGACTCCGGCGGTGAAGGTATTCAGCGGAGGCGTCGACGGGATGGACGTTTCGCAGGGGGCGAACCCGCCCGAAACCAGATTGGTGCTGAACCAGAGCGAGTAGGTCTTGCCCGTCGCGCTCGACCAGGTGAACACGCACGCATCGCCCACCGCCAAGGATTTGATTTCAAAGACGGACTCCGCGTCGGTCGGGTCGGTGCCCGCGACATATTCGGCATAGTTCGAGGCGCCATCCTCGTCCCAGTCGTCGTCCGCCCCGCCGTTTTCCGCAGCGGTGGAGCCGAAATAGGCGGTTTCCCAGCTGTCGGGCATGTCGTCGCCGTCGGCATCGACCGCGCCGGCATCAAGCGCAGTGCTTCCCGGCGAGGGGGATGCGTTTGCGGTCCAATTGGCCGCATCGTTCGGATAGAGCGCGGCATCGATCCGCTCGAGGGACGCCCCCAGCCCGTCGGCTGCGGTCGGCCACGGGGCCGCATCGTTGAATTCGATTCGCTCGACAAGGATGTAGGGGATCTCGCCGGTCAGCGCTTCCGGGTCGCCGGGCCGGGTCAGCTCGAGCTCCTCGCCATCGTTGTTGAGCTTGCCGTCGTAGGGTCCCAACACGGTCACGCTTTCATCGACCGAATAATAGGCGCGGAAGGTCGCCGCATCGGTTTCGGAAACGATCAGGCACTGCCCGGCCGCGAGCACGGTTCCTTCCGGGAAGGTGTATTCCACCGCCCCGTCGAGCTTCCAGGTGTTGGTGGGATAGGTTGCGTCATAGAGCGCGACAGCGGACGAGGTCCGGTTGAAGAGTTCGATGAACTCGAACGCGTTGCTGTCGGCCGGATGATACATGATTTCGGAGACGACCACGTCGCCGATCAGCGGATAGGCATTGGTTGCGCCGGAGGTCTGGGCGCTCTGCGCGGTGAAGTCCACCTCGCCGTCGCTCTTTACGTGGCGGCCAAACGTGACGTCGCGCTCGGCGGCGCCGAAGGACTCCTCGACCCGGTATCCCGTCAGCGCGCCGTCCTCGCCGGAGGAGAGGTAGATGCTCTCGCCCAATTCACTCAGCGCAAACCCGTTGGTCCGGGCGCTGGAATATCCGAAATGGGAGGCTTCGGTCAGCACCAGATAGCCGCCGGGGGCAATCGTGGATAAGCCGCTCAGCTCGACTTTTCCCCGTTCATCCTCGTCATCGCTCAAATACCACCCGTTGATATCGAGTGTATTGGTGGAAGCGTTGAAAAGCTCGATCCAGTCGCCGGGCGTGTCGTCGTCCTGATGGGTCAGCGCCTCGTTGATCAGCAGATCGCCGGTATTCAGGAACGCCTCCGGACCTTCGCCCGGCGTGCCGCCGGAGTATTTGCTGGCGCGCCACGACGAGCTGTCGCTCCACGTGTTGGTGGCCGCAGTCGGGTCGATCAGGGTCAGCGAAAAGCCTTCGCCATCGGTGGCCGCGTACCAATCTTCATACTCGAAATCGAGGATGGTTTTTCCGAGGCCGTCTTTCAGGACGATCTCTTCGCCGCCGTTGTCGAGCGATCCGTTCGGGATGAAGAACTTGCCGTGGTATTTGCCGGCAATGTTGATGGAGGCCCAGTTGGAATAGCGATTGGTGAAGGCATCGTAGTCGCCGACGAGAATGGCGTATTCACCGGGGGCCAACGTCGCGGTATCGCCGTCGGTGAAGTCGAACCGGATCCCTTCGGTGAATTCGGTGCCGGCCAGGCCAACGGTTTCCGAACCGGTGTTGAGCAGCTCGATGAATTCGGCCCCGGTATCGTCCGGGTGGTACATGATTTCGGTGACGCGCAGCGGCGATTCCTCGTTCAGCACGAAGGTCGCTTTGGTCAGGGCGCTCCATTCCCCGGAGCTGCTCAGGCAGCGGGCCTTGACCAGTGCCGAGCGGGTCAACGTGATCGCGGAGCCGTAGGTGGTTCCGGCAACCGCGCCGCCGACGGCGCGTGGGTCGGAGCCGTCGGTGGTATAGTAGATGGTTCCGCTGCCGGAGATGGAAAGCGAGAAGCCGGAATCGATGCTGCCGCCGTGCCGGCTGAATTCCGGCGCGTCGATTGAAGGATACCATCCCTTGGCGACGATCTGGGCGAACACGATATCGGTGCGTTGCGCCATGTAGGTATCGGTCAGCCAGTCGGCCCAGGTCAGCCAGTCGTCGTCGCGGGTGCGGGGCGAAGTGGAGGCACTGTCGCCCCAGCGGGCGGACTCGGCCACCACCGCCGCATAGATTTCGCCCTTGCGGACTTCCACGCGATTGGCCGTGGCCGTTGCGGTGAGTGCGCCGCCGTTGAAGAAATGTTCGTGCACGTGGTCGGCGAACGTCAGGGCATATTCCTCGTTGTTCATGAGCTTCAGGTTCAACCACCACGGCGTGAAATAATCCGCGTAGTTGAAAGCCGTGCCGAGCGTTTGGCTGAAGCGGTTGTGGCTGACGCCCATCGACACTTCGAGCGAGTGTTCGTTGTCGTGCGCCACGAACTTGAAGCCGTCCGGGGTTGCACGGTTATAAATCGCATTGAGGTTGCGCGGCATGCTGGCACTGTTGGGCGGGCCGATCGGCGAGTCGCGGTTGCCAGTGAAATAGATCATCAGCATGTAGTCGATGACGTTGTCGACATCCAGCAGTTTGGTGTAGGAGCCGTTGTCCGTTCCATCGGCATTCTTGCCCTGGACCGCGAAATAGGCGGAGTCGGAGCTGAAGCCCGAACTGGCGGCCGACCACAGGGAGTCGTAGGCATCGCGGGTGCCGTCGACGGCATACATGTCGCCGGTATCGGCGTCGGATTTCACGGCATCGAAGTCATCGTCGTCGTCGCCATAATAAGATTCTGCAAAGTCGGCATTGCAGCGCTCTTCGGTCTGGTAGAGCCCCCAGTACATGCCGTTGATGTAGAGGTGGTAGTATTCGCCGCGCGTGTAGGGCTTGCCCATGTCGCGGTGCGTGTCGCGGGTGAAGATGTCGTAGAGCCAGGTGGCGTACTGCGGCGTCATGAACGCCCACGAGAAGTTCTGGCCGGTGCGCAGATCCATGCGTTTGAAGCTGTCGGCCCCGTCCTCGCCGAAGAGCGGATAATTCAGGCGCGACGTACCATACTCGGAGCGGAAGAAAAAGCGGAAGGAGTGCTTGGGATTGCTGGAAGAGGAGCTCGACGCGCCGCGGATGCGGATGCCGCCGTTGATCTGGAACCCGTCCGCACCGTCGGGATTGATCAGTTCGATCGAGGTTTCGCGCTCCCAGTCGGCGCCGTTCTCTTCATCGTTTTCTTCCGACGCGTTCACATAGATGCCGATCGAGGAATCGAACAGGTTGTCGGGATCGGTGACGATCGAGATGGATGGGATCGCCGTGAGCGCGCCTTCGATCTGGCCGGAATACGTCGCGCTTTGGGTAATATCGGTATCCATGCCGTAGTCGAACGACTGGCCGTTGACCGAGCTGGCCGGGAAGTCCGGATCGAGCGAGCTGACGCCAGTTCCCTGCGCGATGATGTCGGAGAGGAAGAAGTAGGACTGGGTGTCGACATCGCTCGCCTGCCATCCGCTCTTGGTGGCGACCGCACGCAGCACGGTGGTTTTGCTGATCGTGATCGGGCCGGTGTAGCGCGTGCCGTTGTCTGCCGAAGGCGTGGTAGCATCGGTGGTGTAGTAGATTTCCGCGCCCTCGGTGTCGCAGGTGATTTGCACGTTGGTTGCTGCGGTAAAGAACCCGCGGTCGACGCTGAACTTGGTATCGTCGACATAGCCGAGAATGCCCTGCACGTTGTCGCCCCCGGGCGTCGGGGTCGTCAGGTATACCGCCGTATTGGTGTAGATTGGTCCTGCGGCCACACTGTTGAGCACCGGCATGATAAAGAAATCGGTCGAAGAGGAGGAGCTGCTGCCCGGCGGTCCCAAGGTGGAGGTGGTCAGATAGGCCAGCCCCTGGATGGCCAGCACGTTGTCGCCGCTCACCAGCAAATCCCCCGCATTCAGGATCGTGAAATCCTCATACGAGGTGCCGTCGTGCGCGGCGGTGGCCGAGGAGTTGTAGGTCGGCGAGGTCGGTGCATTGGCGGAGGCCACCTGCGTGCCGTTGATGTAGGCGACAAACCCGTCGTCATATTTCATCCGCAGCGCCAACTGCTCGATGCTTGAGGCGTCATCCACGGAAAAAACCATCCGGATATAGGCGGAATTGTAATAGGTGCTGGTGCTGACGAAGGGCGGCCGGGTCGAGGTGGTGGTAACGATCATCTTCGATTCCAGATCCAACCCGATATCGGCGCTGGAATAGGTCGACTCCTTGTCATAGCCCACGCCGGTTGTGCCGCTGGTCCCACCGGAAAAAGTAAAACTCGTCGAGGAGTTCCACGTCGAGCCCGGAGCCGAGGAGGTTCCGACATATGCCGTGGCATCCTCCCCTTCCGCGATCAGGCATGTCGTGTCGGAATCCTGGTTCAAGCCATACGAGACGTCATCGTCCTGCTCCGGATAATCCAAGAAGGAATAGGCAACCGTAACGCCGTCGTCTTGCGTCAGGATCACGTCTTCGCCGCCGGCGCTGAGCTTGAAGGTGGTATGGAGATAGCCGAGACTGTCCACATAGTCCGTCGTATCCTGCCCCGATGCAAACACCACGAGAAACTCGCCCGCGCCGATGCTCTTGGACGGGAACTGCCACTGGGTCAACTCATTGGCGTCATCGCTAAGATACCAGCCGGTCAAATCGACGCTACTGTCGCCCAGGTTGTACAGCTCGATCCAGTCGGAATAGTTGCCGTCGCCATCGGCCAGCGTTTCATCGTTGGCCGCCATGAACTCGCTGATCACCACTTGGCCGTCGCTTTTGCCGGCCGCCATCGTGAACACCAACGCCGCAACCACCCCGATTTTCCATCCCCCCCGAAAGGGGTTCCTCATCCCATCTCGCATCGTTCGCCATCCTTGTTTTATTAGAATCATGTCAGGAACCCTACCCCCGAAAAATGAAACGGCATTGGCCGAAACCATTAATTTTCTGTAATCTTTCGCAAGCCGGGGCGGGACGCCCGTCCAAAAGGCCGCATCTGCGGCCATTTTCCAAGTGGTTCACACGCCGTCCGCGCGCCATCACGGAAGCTCGATCAGCCGGGTCAGCTTGTCTCCGTCCGGCGTTTCCATGCTGGCGGTAATCACAATCAGGCTGGAGGAGAAATCGGCGTTGGCATCGGTCAGGACCACCGGCTCGGTCGCATACATCTTCCAGCCATTGGCTTCCAGCCGCGGCACCGGAATGGACCCATCGACGGCATACGAAACCGTGACCTCCCCTTCCGCCGCCGCCGGCGAGGGGTATTGCTGCGCGAAGGAAAGCGATTCGGAGGCGGAACACTTCTGTTTGTAGAGAATATGGTAGTTCAACGTGACGTTCTCCAGATCCACATCGCTCAGGTTATGGATCGTGACGTTGTATCGATAGGCGCAGGCATCGCAAACCATGTTCAACGCGTCGCCGTTCTCGCCCTTCCCCGCTTCCCCATGCAACACTCGGTCGGCGGTGAAGCGGGCGATGACGACAAACTGCGTCGGCGACATGAAGCGGTCGCACATCTCCCACTGCTTCAGATAATCCCGATCGTTTTCGGAGAATACGGCGATGCCGGCGGTGACGGTGGCACCGCCTTCGGCCAAAAGATCGACCTTGCCCACATGGCTATCGCAGTCGATCACGGCGGCATTGAAGGCCGAACCATCCTCCAAGGTGAACTGGCGCAACTCTTGAAATCCGAACGCGGTTGCGGCGGCCATCAGATACAACGGGGCAATCAGGGTTTTCATTTTACGGCTCCTTCCATTTCTTACGGTTCCCAATCGTTGCTGAGGAAACTACCGGTATTGGCCTTAAGGGGAGGTTAAGCCGGGCCGGGAAACAAAAAAAAATTCCAGCCATTGGGTTTCCCCAATGGCTGGAACGGGGGGTGTGGGGTGTTGCAAACCATTAAACCTTAATCGGGTGCTTGAGCAGTTCCATTTTGCCCTGCGCCCCCTGGCGGATCTTGATCCAGCAGAGCCAATCCTGATCGTTGCGTTCCGGATAGTCCTCGCGATAGTGGCTGCCGCGGCTTTCCGTGCGCATCAGCGACGTGCGCAGTTTCATCTCGGCGTTGAGCACCATGTTGGCCGTTTCGTGGCACTGTCTCAGTTCGTGGAGGTCGGCGGCCTTGAGCAGCGGAACCTGGTGATCGCGCAGATACTCGACGTAGGTCAGCGCGGCCAGAAGCCGTTGCTCGCTCTTCACGTAGAGGATGAAGTTCGGGATCATGATGCCCTGCAGGGTCTGGGTGACCCACTGCGCGGAAAAGCCGCTCTCCCGCAGATACGGCGCGTAGATATCGGACTTGATCGCCTTCAAGGAGGCGTCGCCGGCCTTGACCAGCTCCCGCCCCTTCGCATATTCGGCCGCCGTTTTACCGGCAAGCGCGCCCTGCGCCGCGGAGCCGGCCAGCGAGCCGCCGACCTGGGTGTAGATTCCGCCGGACTGCATGGAACCGAGCGCATCGCCCGCCGCATAGAGCCCCGGGATATTCGAGGAACATTTGTCGTCCTGCGGGAAAAGCCCTTCGCCCTTGTGCTGCGACATGCCGGCCGACACCCCGCCACTGGAAGCGCCCATCGGCGGACCGCCTTTGCCGCCGCCCGGGCCACCGCCGGGAGGACCACCGGGTCCCCCGCCGCTCTTTCCGCCAGCCAGTTTTTCGCCGCCGGGCGGAGGGCCGCGCCGGTCGCCGCCACCATGACCGCCGCCACCATGACCGCCTCCGGGCGGAGGCCCCATCATCATGCCGCCGGACGAGGGGCCGCTTTTTTCAACTTCGATGTTTTGTTCAACGCCGAGCATGCCGCGGATCTCCTCGGTGTTGGCCGAGGTGGTTTTCGGGATTCCTTCGAGGCCAAAGTTGGTCATGCCGTGTCCATCCACCCACTCCTTGCAGGTGATTTCGGCGCCGATGCGGTAGGCCATGGCGTCGCCGTCGCTGGTGAGCGATCCGATCTGCCACCCCGTCGGCTTGAAGCCACTCGCGCCGGTGCAGAGGACGACGCTCTTGGCATGGATGGCAATGGCCTCGTTCTTATCGATAAACAGCCCCATCGCCCCGACGACGCGGCCGTCTTCCTCGAGCAGATGGGTCAGCATGACGCGCTCGATGATGGGAATGTTGCGCTCCTTGAGCGGATGGTTCAGGGCCTTGACATAGGTGGCCTCCTTGAAAAATCCCCAGGCTTCAAGCTCGTCGACACAGGCGGCGGATTGATCGAGCACCAGCTCCGTGTAGACCGGATTGTTCATATATTCGGCGGCTTCGGCGGTTTTCTTGAGGTATTCCGCCTTCGACATGCCGTCTTTTTCATTGAACCGGAAGATGCCGCGTGCGAACGGGGTTTGCCCCGAACGGCCCACGGCGCCCTTGTCCACCAGCAGGACGACGGCGCCCTCGTCGTGCGCCTAGACGGCCGCGAAAACCCCAGCCATGCCGCCGCCCACGACGAGGACATCGGTCGTGACGTGGTTCAGTTTTCCTTCCACGGCTTTTTCCTTGGGCAAGCCGCCGGCGCCAGCTGGCATTGGCGGCCGCCCGCCGCCTTGGCGCGGGGCAGATTCGTTGCCGGGCGC
>NZ_JBFJYW010000010.1:0-24892 GCF_041622395.1 Pontiella sp.
CGTACATCACGCAGACCCGGTCGCAGAAGCCGGCGGCGACGCCGAGATCATGGGTGATGAGGATGATGGCGGTGCCGTGGTCGAGGCGTATTCGCTGCATCAGTTCGAGAATCTGCGCCTGGATGGTCACGTCGAGCGCGGTGGTCGGCTCGTCGGCGATCAGGATGTCGGGCTCGCAGGCGAGGGCGATGGCAATCATCACGCGCTGGCGCATGCCGCCGGAGAGCTGGTGCGGATATTCGTGGATGCGCTGGTCCGGCGCCGGGATGCCGACATCGGTCAACAGCTCGATCGAGCGCTTGAACATGGCGGCGCCGGACATTTCCGGGAAGTGGACCTTGAGGGTTTCCATGAGCTGGTAGCCGACGGTATAGACCGGGTTGAGCGACGTGAGCGGGTCCTGGAAGATCATCGCGATTTTGCGGCCGCGGATCTTGAGCAGGTTTTCGACGGGTTGCTTGAGGATGTCGAAGCGGTCGGAGCCGTTGTCGAAGAGGATTTCGCCTTCGGGGGAGTTGCCGGCAGGTTTGGGCAGCAGGCGCATGATGGAGAGCGAGGTGACGCTCTTTCCGCAGCCGGATTCGCCGACGAGCCCGAGGGTCTGGCCCTTTTCGAGGGCGAAGGAGACGCCGTCGAGCGCACGGGCCGTGCCGCGGTCGGTCTCGAAGGTCGTGACTAGGTTTTTAACGGTAAGAATTGCCATGGTGCACCTGTTTTATTTCGCGGATTCGGGGCGGTATTTGTCGTAGACCCGGAAGGATCGGGGGAAGGTCTTTCCGGTTTTCATCGCCTTGAGCGTCTCTTGCTTCATCTCTTCGTCGATCCAGTGGAGCCCGTAGTCGAAGACCGTTTCGCTGGTGGGTTGCTCGGCGGCATCGGGGATGCGGATCCAGCGCCAGGTTGCGTAGCGGCTGAAGGGAATGTAGTAGGTCGGGATGGCGCAGCAGGCGTCGTATATCTTCGCCTGGATCTGCTGGGCGAGCTTCTGGCGTTCGCTGCGGTTGTTGCTGTTGCGGTAGGTTTCCAGCAGGCGGTCGACCTCGGGGTCGGCGAAGTTGCAGAAGTTGTTGTTGTTGGGGACGCCCGCGTCCTTGCTGTGGAAGAGGCCGAAGTAGGTGGGGCCGCGCAGGTTGCTCCACGCGCTCCAGCCGTGCCAAACCATTTCGTGCTTCTTGTCCTGAACGAATTTGAAGACGGTGTTGGCATCGTAGGTGTCGGGCTTGAATTCGATCCCGGCCTTGGCGGCCTCCTCCGTGAGGATCATGATGTATTCTTTCTCCGTGGGGTAAAAGTAGAGCAGTTTGACGGAGAGGCGTTTCCCGTTCTTGACGCGGATGCCGTCGGCCCCGATCTGGGTCCAGCCGGCCTTGGCCAGATAGCCGGTCGCCTTTTCCAGGTCGTATTCGCGCGCCTTGAGGTCGGGGTTGGCGAATCCGCGATACCCGGTGGTGATGGTGTCGGCCTGCGAGGCGTCGCCGAGCATGGCTAGGTCGATCATCTTCTGGATGTTGAGCGCGTGGGCAATGCCGAGGCGGACGTTTTTGTCCTTCAGGATTTCGGTTTCCAGATTCATGGAGATCAGGCGCGAGGGGCGCGGGATGTCGTTCCAGAACCAGGATTTCTGGATATAGCCCTTTTCGTATTGCGAGATGTCGGACGCCTTTTTGTGCCAGTATTCCGCAGTGGTCAGGTTGAAGGCATCGATGTCGCCCTGCTTGAAATATTCGAAGGCGATTTCCACCTTGGAGATCAGCCGGTAGCGCAGGTATTCGGGGTTGTAGCGATATTTGTAGAACGGATGGTTGTCGGCCCACCAGTTGGCGTTGCGTTTGAACAGCACCCATTTGCCGTGCATGTATTTTTCAATCTGGTAGGGGCCGGTGTTGGGCTTGGCCCGCCAGTTGAAGGTCTTGTTCCAGCCGTCCTCGACATCGTCGACGGCGATGGAATAGGGCTTCTTGGCCTGTTCCGGCGTTGGCTCGAGCGAGTTGAGTTGCGCGGTTTGGCGGGCAAAGCCGGCGGTGATCGCTTTAATCTGTTCGATCTCCGCCGCGGTGGGGGTGCGGCCGTCGGCCAGGGCGTCGAACAGCGTGGCGGCCTCCGTCCGTGCGGCCACGACTTCCCGAAGCAGCGCGTGCGGATCGACGGCGCCCTCGGCCGCCGGAGCGGGGGCAACGGGAGCATCGAGCCGGTTTTTCAGGCTGACCACGAAGGCTTCGAGGGCTTCGACGTGTTCCTGGATCTGGTAGTATTTCAGCTCGTCGGGGATCGGCAACCGGTTGTTCTTGAGCGTGTAGTAGGCGGATTTTCCGCGGAAATCGTTCTCTTTTTTCCGGAAGTTGCCGAAGAAGTGGTAGGGCGTCGGGGCCAGGGCGGCGGAGTAGAGCAGGTTGGGCTGGCGGCGCGGAAACCGAACGGCAATGGTGTAGTCGTCGAACTTGAGGACATCCTCCATCTGGTCGGTGGCATAGGTGTTGGTCCAGGGGTCGACGATCCCCGGCGAACGGAAGAGCTTCAGCATGCAGACATAGTCGTCGGCGGTAACCGGAATCCCGTCGGACCAGCGCGCATCGGGATCGAGGCGAAAGTAGACGGTTCGCTTATCCGGACCAAAGGCCCACTCCTTCGCCAGCGAGGGGAAAAACGCTTCGGTGGTCGGATGCACGTCGACCAGGGTCATGTCGTTCGCGTCGAGGTATTGGCGGAAGCTGGTGTTGGCGTTCATACCGCGCTGCCGCAAGGTTTGGGGGAAGGTGGAGATGAACGAGGTCCAGGTTCCGCCCTTTTTCGCGGCGGGGTCGGCAAACGGTTTTTGGTCGGCGCCATCTTGCCACACCAGCCCGTCGGGCAGGGTTTCGTCGGTGACGGGGAAGCGCTCGAGGGGGTCCGGGTGCCCGTGGAAGGTGCGGGTGAACTTTTCCTCGATCGAGCAGGGGGTGTATTCGTACGCGCATTCCTCCACGATCAGGAAGCCCGCCTTGCTGGCGGTGATGGAGACGATCGTGACGATGATCAGCACGAACAGGAAGCCGAGATAGGTTAGCCATTTGGTCATTGTGAAAAAGTCTCCGGATTACTCGTATTGCGTGAATTTTTTCGGGTCGAACGCTTCGCGGACCGCTTCGCCGACGAGGTTGACCAGGAAGAGGATCAGCACCATCGCGCCCACCACCGAGGAGACGATCCACGGCGAGTCCATGTTTTCGGTGCCCATTTTCATCAGTTCGCCCCAGCTCGGCGTGCCCGGCGGGAGGCCGAAACCGAGGAAGTCGAGCGACGTCAGGCCGATGATCGACCCGGAAATCGAGAAGGGGATGAAGGTGACCAGCAGCGAAATGGTGCTCGGGATGATGTGGACAAAGATGATGCGCGCGTTCGAGGCGCCGAGCGAGCGGGCGGCCATGATGTAGTCGCGCGCCTTTTCGCGGTAGGTTGCCGTGCGCATCTGCCAGGTGGCGCCCATCCAGCCGAACAGCACCATCAGCCCCAGCAACAGCCCGAAGCTGCGGCCATAGATCGTGCTGGCGATCATGATGATATAGATGAACGGCACCCGGGAAAGAATCTCGATCAGGCGCTGGCCGAGCAGGTCGATCCATTTGCCGAAGTAGCCCATCGAGCAGCCGACGGTTACCCCGATGCCATAGTTGAACAGCATCAGGATCAGCGAGAAGATGATGGCGATCCGGTAGCCGAACACCAGGCGCGCGAGAATGTCGCGGCCAATCTTGTCGGTGCCGAGGAAGTGGCGAGTCGCGGCGTTGGGCGGCAGCGGATGGAACGCGCGCTTGAACAGCTGGAACGATTCCTTGTCCCGCATGTAGGTCAATTCCTGCAGGCGCATGTCCAGCTCCGCCGGGTCCGCAATCTCGCTCTTGGCGGCCGCGATCGAGGCCGCCAGACGACTGTCGAGCTCCTGTTCCATGTTTCGCAGGGCGGTCATCTCGATCGGGTCGGATTCCCCCGCGCTGTAGGGCACCAGCGGCATCAGGACCCAGTTGCCGGAATCGGCGTCCTTCCACTTTTGCTGCAGTTCGCGGTATTTGGCCTCGTAGGTATAGTCCTCGCCGAAATCGCTGCCTTTGTACTGCTTGCTGATGCCGGGAATGCTGCGCAGGACCGGGAAGTAGAGTTTGCCCTCATACTTGACCATCAGCGCCTTGCTGTTGATGAACAGCTCGCCCGCAAACGAGAGCAGGGTCAGCGCGATGAGGAGCCAGAAACTATAGTAGCCGCGCTTGATCGACTTGAAGCGGTTCATCCGCATTCGGGTGATCGGGCTGAGTTTGATTCGTTTCATATTACGTTGTTCCGTTTAACGCAAAGGCGCGAAGTGCGCAGAGTTTCGCAACGCTTTGCGCTCCTTGGGGTTCTCAGCGTCTTTGCGTTTAGGTGTTTGCTTAAGTTGAGGGGAATTAGCGTTCATTCGTGTCGATTCGCGGTTGTTATAAATGCCCATTAGCCGAATTTGACGCGCGGATCGACCGCCGCCACGCAGAGGTCCGAAATAATGTTGCCGAGCAGCTGCAAGGTGGCGCTGATGGCCAGCACGCCCATCACGACCGGGTAGTCCTTGTTCAGCGCCGACATGAAGCCCAGCATGCCGATTCCGTCGATGTTGAAGATGGACTCGATCAGGAACGAGCCGCCCACCAGCAGGCTGATCTGGTTGCCGAAGGTGGTGGCGATCGGGATCAGGCTGTTGTCGAGCGCGTGCTTGAAGATCGCCCGCTTGTAGGGAACGCCTTTCGCCAGCGCCGTCCGCACATAGTCGGCCGACATTTGCTCCATGACCTGGTTTTTCATCAGCATCGTCATGAAGGCAAAGCTGCCGATCAGGTAGCAGCACATCGGCAGGATCGCGTGTTGGATCAAATCGGCCACCCGCGCTCCGAAGCTCAACTCCGCAAAGTTTTCGCTCACGAAGCCGCCGAGCGGCAGCAGCTGCCAGTTGGAGGCCACGAACACGATCAGCAGGGCGCCGAGCGCGTAGCCCGGAATCGCGTAGCCGAAATAGACCGCCAACGAGCTGGCATTGTCGAAGAATCCGCGGTGTTTGATGGCCTTGGTCAGGCCCAGCGGAATACAGATGCCGTAGATCATGAACATCGAGATCAAACCGAAGAAAATCGAAATGGGCATCTTGCTGATCACCAGTTTCATGACGTCCACGCCATAGACGTTGGATTGGCCGAAATCAAGCCTGGCCATATCGGAAACCCAGCGGCCGTAGTCGGCCATGATGTTGTCGGAAATCCCGTACTCCTTCATCACGGCCGCCATTTCCTCCGGCGATAAGGCGTCGTCGCCGTTGGACGGTCCGGCGCCGGCGCCCATGCCGCCCCCCGCGCCGCCTTGCTGCTGCATCGCCTGCATCTTGGCCATCCGGGCCTGTTCGATCGGGCCGCCCGGCGCCGAACGCATGGTGAAGAACACCACGAACGTGATTCCTAGAAACGTCGGAATCATCAACAGGAGTCTTCGTATGAAATAAGCTGTCATCTGTTTTTTCCCTGCAACCCCATCGGGCTTGGTTTCTTTCGGGTTCCGCGCCAGGCACGATCCGAACTCAACGATATGGCCTGCGACATAAAGTGCGTAAATATAGCAGAGAGATTCCGCGAATGAACATCTATTGGCAGGAAATTACATATTTCGAGTCAAACGGAGCGGGATATGCCATTCCTGCGGGGGTGAAACGCAAGTCGGTGGCGGGCGGCGGCGCCGCCGCCGGCGCGCCGCGATCGGTTTTTGCTACACATACATGCCTGAATTCTACAAGACGTATCGGTTTCGGCGTGTCTAGCTCTGTACGGGTAGGACGGATCAGGTGTCCGGTTTTTTCGGGGGCGGCGTCCTTTAACCGACATGCCCTTCCAAGCCAAACCGACCGGCTCGCCCACGGTTCCGCACGGCAAGGAATCTTGGGCATCGTACGAAAGCGCACGGAGGACAAGACGCAGTGAACTACGGGGATAAACGAAAATTCTTGATGGTGCTTTTGGCCGGTTTCGCGACCATAGCGTGGGGGGCGGGATCGCGTACTGGAAAAATGAATGTACTCTTCATTGCGGCGGACGATCTCAATTGCGATATCAACACCTACGGCGTCTCGCAGGTGAAAACCCCGAACCTCGACCGGTTGGCCAAGTTGGGCATGCGGTTCGACAAGGCCTATTGCCAGCAACCGCTCTGCGGCCCCAGCCGGGCGAGCATCATGACCGGCTTGCGCCCCAATACCATCGGTTGCCACACCCTGAAAGAGACCATTCGCGACCAGCTGCCGGACGTGGTGACCCTGGGGGAATTCTTCAAGCAAAAGGGATATTACGCGGGCCGCGTCGGAAAAATCTATCACGCGGGCAATCCGGGGGATATCGGCACGGATGGACATGACGACGAGCGGACCTGGACCGAGCGTTTCAATCCCGCGGGCATGGATAAAATCCATGAGGAAAAAATCATTCGCTATCCCGGCGGAACCACCGGCCAGCGAGACCGGCTGGGGATCTCCATGGCGTGGTGGGCGCCGGTCAGCGAGGACGAGGAGCATACCGATGGCATGGTGGCGGCCAAAGCCGTTGAGTTGATCGAAGCGCACAAGGACGGACCGTTCTTTATCGCCGCCGGATTCTTCGACCCGCATTGCCCCTATGTCGCGCCCAAGAAATATTTCGATTTGTACGACATCAACGAGATCGCCCTGCCGGATCTGGACGCGGCGAAAAAGGACTTGGAAGATGTCCCGCCCATGGCCTATCTGCGGGATCGGAGCGGCTGGCCGTACCGGAAAGACGTGACCGTGGAAGAAGCCCGGCAGTGCAAGCTCGCCTACTACGCCTCCGTCTCGTTCGTGGACGCCCAGGTCGGAAAGCTGCTCGATGCGCTCGAAGCGAACGATCTGATGAAAAACACCCTCGTCGTTTTCTGGTCGGACCACGGTTATTTCCTCGGCGAAAAGGGCCTTTGGTACAAGCGCAAGGCGTTCGAGCGCTCGGCCAAGGCGCCCTTGATCATCGTCCCGCCCGAGGGGGTGGGGGGAGCGAGCTGCGCCCGCCCCGTTGAACTGCTCGATTTGTATCCCACGATCGTGGATTACGCGGGCTTCGAAATCCCGGCCGTGTTGGAGGGCGTCAGTCTGCGTCCGCTCTTGACCAACCCGTCGGCCGAATGGGATCGTCCCGCCATCACGCAGGTTTTCCACTCCGCAAATGCGCAGGGCTATTCCCTGCGCAACGACCGCTGGCGCTATACGGAATGGAACCGCGGCGAGGCCGGCATTGAACTCTACGACCATGAAAACGATCCCGACGAAACCACCAATCTCGCAAAGCATCCGGAGTACGCCGATTTGATGCGAACCTTAAGCGGACAGCTGCGCACCTATAGCGATACCTACCACCAGAACAAGAGGCCTTGAAAATGACAACGATTCAACCGGAAAGTCCGACCGCAAAGACGCAACGGCGCAAAGGATTCAAATCGGGAACGCTTCGCGTCCTTGCGTCTTCGCGATCCTGCATCTTCGTCGCACTGATTTTGAGTGGGGGCGCGTGGGCGGCAAACCCCGAGCTGGATGCGGTGGATTGGCCGGCGTTCATGGCCGAGCAGGACCTGCACTGGAAAAAGCTTCCCGCCAAATGGTTCGAAGCCCCGTTCCTCGGCAATGGCGAGCAGGGTACCTTGATGTATAAGCTCGACGACCGCACCATCCGCTGGGATGTCGGCTGCTCGGCGGCGCACGACCACCGCCCGATGGACGAGGACGATCCCAAGGAAAAAAATGCGATGGTGCTCAACCGCGGTCGCCACTTTATCGGCCATCTGCGCCTTGAGTTGCCGGAAGACGTGACCGGCTGCGAGGCGCGCCTTTCGCTCTGGGATGCCGAAGCAACGGGAACGTTCTCCACCAAAAACGGCTCGGTCGAATGGTCGACGCTGGTGCACGCCGCCGAACCCGTGATGCGTTTTGAACTCGCCGCCGCCGGGAGCCTTCGGGACGCGAAGCTGGTGTATGTCGCCGAGGAGGCGCGCAGCCCCCGGGCCGTGCGCGCCCTGACGCTCAAAAAACCCAGCGACGAGCGTCGCGTGCCCGCCAATCCGTCGCCCGTGACCGCCACGCTCGGCGACGGCGTGCAAACCGCCGTGCACAACCTGCACGCCGGCGGGCAGACCGCCGTGGCATGGTTCGAGCAAAAGACGGGTACGAAAACCCGCCTTTGGTTGAGCGTGAAGCACAGCTTCCCGGACCACGGCGCGGTGGATCAAGCCGTTGCGGCGGTGCGCGCCGCGGCGAAGGCCGACCAAACCGCGTGGGTGCAGGCCCACCGCGACTGGTGGCACGCCTACTATCCGCAAAGCTTCGTCTCCGTCGGCGACCGCTATTGGGAGTCTTTCTATTGGATCCAGCAATACAAGCTGGCCTGCGCCACGCGCGATAAGGGCTGGATGATCGACAACCAGGGGCCGTGGCTCCAGCCCACCGCCTGGGCCGCGCTATGGTGGAACCTGAATGTCCAGTTGTCGCATAGCGGCGGGTTTGTCGCCAACCGCCGCGGCGCGGTGTCGGCAATGAGCCATCGGCTCGACATCAATCGCGACAGCCTCGCGCTGAACGTGGCCGAACCCTACCGCGCCGATTCCTACGCCATCGGACGCAGTACCTCGGGCTGGGACCTCTTGGGAATGGCGGGCGAGCCCGGCGGCCGCGATGCGATGGATCCCAACATGGGCCGCGAAACCGGCAACCTGCTTTGGGGACTGCACAACGTCGATTTGGAATACCGCTATTGGCAGGATACCGAGCTGCGCGACCATGTGCTCTATCCGCTGTTGACGCGCGCCGTGAACTATTACCGCCACTTCCTGAAGGAAAACAAAGACGGCCAGCTCACCCTGCCGGAAACCTACAGCCCCGAATACCGCCGGGCGGCCGACTGCACCTACGACATCGACCTCCTGGGCTGGGGCGTCGGCCGCTTGCTCGAGCTCGCTTCCGAGAAAGGACTTTCCGAAAACGACGAACCGCTGATTCCCGTTTGGAAAGAGATCCAGGCCAAGCTGGTGCCCGCGCACATCGACGAAACGAGCGGACGCATGATCGGGCGCAACGTCAAGCTGACCGGGCGGCACCGCCACTGGTCGCACCTGATGGCGATCTATCCGCTGCGCACCCTCTCGCCGGAAACGCCCGCCGACCGCGAGCTGATCGACCGCAGCCTGACCCATTGGCATAGTTTTGGGCGGGCCATGGGCTATTCCTTCACGGGCGGGTCGTGCATGGCTGCGCTGCTCGGCGATGGCGATCGGGCGCTGGGCTTCCTCAATGGCCTCAAGTCCTTTCTGACGCCGAATACCTGCTATTACGAAATCGACCATCTTCCCGTGATGGAGACGCCGCTGCACGGCGCTACCGCCATGCAGGAGATGCTGTTGCAGAGCTGGGGCGGCAAGCTGCGCATCTTCCCTGCGGTGCCGGGCGAGTGGCCCGACGCCCAGTTCCACCAACTGCGCGGCGAGGGGGCCTATCTCGTCAGCGCCCGCCGGGAAAAGGGAACGGCGCAGTGGGTTTTGATCCAGTCCGAAGCCGGCGGAGTTGTGCACGTCGATCCGGCCATGGCCGATGCCCAATGGGCCGCCACCGCCGGCGTCAAGGTGAAGGCGGTTGGCAAGGGCCTTTACGCCATCGAGACGCCGCCCGGCGCCTCGGTCCTGTTTTGGCCCCAAGGCCGCGCCCGCCCCGCGCTGTCCGTCACGCCCGTCGCCCCGCAGGGCCAGGAACATTCCTTCGGGTTGTAGGCGCGGGCGGTTTGTGGTTTAGCTATGCACCTAGACCGCGTTGGGAGGATTATGGCAAAGGCAGGTTTTGTTCTGGTGGGCCGGATGTTTTTGGGGCTCCGGTATTCGATCGATCTCCGGGCGGCAACGCGATGCTGGGTCGCGGGCCTTTGTGCCGTGGCGCTGGGCGCCGGGGCGGATGGCACGAACTGGATGGGCTCGGTTGATGGCGCGGTTGCGCTTTCGCTGCTGTCGATTCCGGGGACGCACAATTCCGCCGCGCTGCATGAACCGTTTCCCGGAACGGCGAAATGCCAGTTGCTCTCGCTTTCCGCGCAGCTGGATGCCGGCGTGCGTTTTCTGGATATGCGTTGCCGGCACATGAACGACGCGTTTGCGCTCTACCACGGAAGCGTGGACCAGCATCAACGCTTCGACGAGGCCCTCTCGACCGTGTACGCCTTCCTGGAGAACAATCCGACGGAGTGCGTCGTTATGGGCGTGACGGGGGTGCGCGGGGGCTCGAACACCACCCGAACCTTCGAGGAGACCTTCGATGCCTATGTTGCGAAAAATCCCGACAAATGGCGGCTTTCCGCAACGATTCCAACGCTCGGCGAGGCGCGCGGAAAGATCGTGCTGTTGCGGCGCTTTTGCGCCACCGCGCTTCCCAAGGGGCTGGCGGCGACCGGCTGGCGGAATAACACCACGTTCAGCACCGGGCGGCTTCGCGTCCAGGACTGTTATCGGGTGAGCGACAACGATGCCAAGTGGGGCCGTGTCGCCAACCTGTTCGAAGAGTCGTCCAAAGCCGGTCCCGACACGCTCTTCATCAATTATACCAGCGGAACGCGGAGTGGGTGGTTTGGCATTCCGAGTGTTACCGCCGTGTCGGACGAGATCAATCGGCGGCTGGAAACCGGTCTGCCTGCGGATTTCCCGGGGTGGCATGGCGTGGTGGTGATGGATTTTGCCAATGCAACCCGGACGGCTCTCGTTTACGAAAACAACGCGCGGTCTGCCCGCCCGCATCCCCAGGCGCCGCCGACCCTCGATCCGCTATGACTTGAAATCGGAACTGAGCACCGAGGCCACCAATCCGCAGAGCTCCTGGATTCGGAAGGGTTTGTGGATCGTTCCGGCCAGGCCCTTTTGTTGGAGGTCGTGCAGCTCCTCTTGCACGGCATAGCCGGAAGCGATGACAACCTTGGCGCGAGGATCGATTCGGCGGATCGCGAAGAAGCAGTCGCGCCCGTTCATTTCCGGCATGACCATGTCCAGGATGACGAGGTCGATTCGGCCGGCTTTGTTTTGGTAAAGCTCGAGCGCTTCGGCCCCGTTTTCGGCCAGCAACACTTCGTATCCCATGTTTTCGAGAATTGCCTGGCTGGTCTTTCGCATCACTTCCTCGTCGTCGGCAATCAGGATGGTGCCCGTGCCGCAGAACGGGGCATGGCCCTCGGCATCCGGTTCCTGCGGGCGCCGGTCCGTGAGCGGCAGGAGGATGCGGAAGCGGGTTCCCGCCTCCGGTTCGCTATCGACGGCAATCGCGCCGTTGTGTTGCTGTACGGTTCCCAGCACCACCGACAGCCCCATGCCCGTGCCCTTGCCGATTTCCTTCGTCGTGAAGAAGGGTTCGAAGATCCTCGGAAGCACCGACTCGGGGATGCCGATTCCCGTGTCGGCGATTTCGATCTCGATGAAGGGGCCGGGCTGGATCGCGAATGCCGAGGCCTCGCATTGGGCGCGGTCGAGTTCCACCGTTTTCCACGACAGGTCCAAATCGCCCCCCGCCGGCATGGCATGGGACGCATTGATGAACAGGTTCAGAAACGCGTTTTGAAGCTGGGATAAATCGCCCATGACGTAGAGATCCTCCTCCGGAAGATCGGCGTGAACCCGCACCCGTTTGTCGGCGGTGGCCGCAAAGAGGGCCAACGCGTCTTGGATTGGCCGGCGGATCTCGGTCGGCGTGGTGGCCAGCGGATGCCGGCGGGCGAAGGCCAACAGCTTCGAGATGAGCGCCGCCGCGCGCCCGGCCGAATCCAATACCATTTTGAGCAAGTCGGAGGGGTCCTTTTGTTGGTCGAGTTCGATCTGGGCCATCTCGGTCGCCGAGATGATGCCGCCGAGCATGTTGTTGAAATCGTGTGCAATGCCGCCCGCCAGCTGTCCGATGGCATCCATCTTTTGGTTGTTGCGTAGCTTTTCCTGCAAGGCCAGCTCGTCCGTGACGTCCCGAAAAACCAGCACGACCCCAATCATGTTGCCTTGGCCATCGCGGATGGGTGCGCCGGATCCGGCAATCCGGTATTCCCGCCCGTCGCGCGCGACGAATACGGCGTTCTTCGCGTAGACGATGGAGTCGGGGGCCGACGCCACCTGCTTGACGGGACTTTCCATGGGGGCGCGGGTTTCGGCATCGAGCAGGTTGAGGATTTGCGTGATGGGTTGGTTCCGCGCCTCGGCGTTCGGCCAGCCGGTCAACTTTTCCGCGATGGGATTGAGGTGGCGCACGTTGCCGTCCATGTCGGTCGCGATCACGGCTTCGGCGATGGAGCCCAGCGTGACGCGCAGGTTTTCCTCGCGCTCGCGCAGGGTTCGCCGTTGGGTGCGCAGTTCCGATTCCACCCGGCGCCGTTTCCGGATGTTTAAAAACAGGAACGCGATCAGCGTCAACATACCGGCAATCACGGCGACGGTGGTCCACACCAGCCCGCAGTAGGTTTCGTAGAAGGAGAAGGGGCAGTTGACGATCACGGCGTTTGCGGGATGCGGATGGTGGGCGGCGCCGAGCCGTTCCAACTCCCGATAGTTCAGAATGGCAACGTTCGGGCTTTCGGTGACGACGGGGAGATCGGAGGCGTTTGTGCCGGCCAGGATCTGCGCCGCCATTTGCGCGCTCAGCCGGCCTTGGGCCTCGCCATCCACCATCACGCCGCCCATGATGTAGCGGGAGTGGTCGTGCAGATAGGCCGACCACAAGTTGTAGACGGGGGCCTCCGTTTGCTCGCGGATAAAGGCGTAGGCCTCGCCGGACGAAAGGATTTTCTGGTCGCGGGTGCGGTGCAGCGCCAGATTGACGATGATGTCGGATTTCGCGACCTGCCGCAGTTCCCTCCGGAATTCTTCGAGCGTGAGATCGTGCAGGGGAATGATTTCCACGCGGTCTTCCAGCGGCCGGCAACTTTCCATGAATCGTTGGATGTGGATGCCGGACATCATGGCGGAACAGGCCACCGCGTAAACGCGGCGGGCCTTCGGCTGGATCTGCAAGGCCAGTTCGACGGTTTCGCGGTAGGACGGGGTTTCGACCACGCCCGTGATGTTGGAGGCCCCTGCGAGCATCTCGGGGGTGAAGTCGTTGATCCCGCAGAAGACGATGGGGATATCCGGGAAAAGGGCGTCGCGATGCTCAAGCAGGAATGCGAGCGCGTTGTTGTCGGAGCAGAGGACCAGATCCGGGGGCGCTTGGCCGTATTTGATCGCGCATTGGTTGGAAAAGGCCGCCGCGATGGTGGAGAGCTCGTAGTTCTTGCTGTCCATGTATTCGATGGATAGCCGGGCGCGACCCGTTTGCTTGAAAAAATCCACGACGCCCGCGGTGACGCTGTCCGTCCACTCGAATCCCTGGTGGTAGGAGTTGATCAGCAGCACGCTCGGATTTTCCGGCGCGGGGTAGGCGCACGGGGCCACGGCAAATAGCCAGAGCAACGCGGCCGTTAGGCCGGCGATCCCGGACCTCAACTTCGTTTTCTTGTGCCACGTGTGTTCCAGTCCCATACGGCTCCTTTAGCGCGGACACTGTAGTGCCTTCGCCGGAGAGTGACAAATCAAACTCGCATAAATTCTTTGTTTTGCGTTCGGTTGTTCGCGGGAATCGTACACAGGTATGCCCGAGTTCTACAAGACGCGGCCCGTGGACAGGAATAGGGTTATTGTGCAAATTGGTGCCGCTGAAGGTCCCGGGTGCGTTCTTGGCTTTTGGAGGGAGAGACGACATGTATTCGAAATGGGTGGCATTTTTGTGCTTGGCGGTTGGTTTGTCCTCGGTTCACGCCGCGACGGTGCTGACGACTTCGACCGATGAGCCGACGGACGCCATTGTTTCAAATCCGAGTGGAACCAGCTATACCCGCTCCTTCCATGATGGCAATAGTGGAAAGACGACCCGCGGCAACTCCTTCCTGCTGCCCGACACGGGCGACGAATATCCGGGCTTTCAGGTTACCGGGGTGACGCTGCGCAAGAATACGCTCCAGAGTTTCGGCTCGGGCGATGCCCTCCAACTGTGGCTCTTCGCTTGGGATCCCGACACCGACGGCAACGATGAATCGAACTGGACGCAGTCCGGAACCACCGGGACGGATGATGGCGATCCAACCAGCGGAACCGGCATGACCTCCCTGTTGGCGACGAGCGTCGACCTGAATGGCCTTTCGTTCGCCGACGAGTCGTACCTGACCTTCGATTTCAGCGCCAGCCCGCTCTATCTTTCCGAGAACAAGGTGTTCGGATTCCTGATCGGTTATGCCGACGGGGCCGGCGATAGCTCCTATTTCGAATACGCGGAAGCGGGTTCGTCCTATCCCGACGGAATCGAGATCCGAACGGCGGGAATCCCCAGCGTCAATTCGGTCTACGCCCCACGGGATGTGGTCTTCTACATCAACGGCGGCGCCATCGATGCTTCCATCTACGCAACCGATGACGACGAGGACGGGCTTTCCGATGTGTGGGAGGTCATGAATTTCGGCAATCAGGACCCGGTCGGTACCGGCAACCCCGACGGGGACGGCCTCGATAACGAAGCCGAGCAGGCCAACGGCACCGATCCCAATTTGGCCGACTCCGATGCCGACGGGCTAAACGACGACGTCGAAGTGGCGGCCGGCACCGATCCGCTCGACGACGATACCGACGACGACGGACTGCTCGACAGCGTCGAAACGGGTACCGGAACGTATGTGGGCCCAAGCGACACCGGCACCAATCCGCGGCTGGCCGATAGCGATGCGGACGGGGTCGACGATGCGACGGAAATCCAGCTCGGATTCGATCCGTCCGACGTTTCGCATTTCCCCAACCTGACCGAAAAGCCGAACATCGTTTTCATTATGATCGACGACCTCGATATCCGCGAGATCGGCGTTTATGGGCAGGCGACGCTGCAGACGCCGCGGGTCGACGCGATGGCCAGCGAGGGACTGATGTTCACGGATTTCTACACCGCAAGCCCGGTCTGCCAGTCCTGCCGTTCCTGTCTGATGTCGGGCCAAGATGCGCGCCGCGCCCAGGATCGGCATAACTCGACCATGGCGCTGCAAACCGACCGCGTCACCCTGGCCGAACTGCTCCAGCAGGCGGGCTACACCACGGGCCTGGTCGGCAAGTGGGGGCTCGGCGGCTCCACCAGCGTCGGGGCGCCTTGGAAACAGGGCTTCGATTTTTTCTGCGGCTATCTCAGCCAGACGGCCGCCCACGACTTCTTTCCCAAGTACCTTTGGAAAAACGACCAGAAGATCTATTTCAACGAAGACCAGCTAGGCGAGGGAGACCGCCTATACATCGAGGGGGCCCAAAACTTCGACGAGCACACGCACTACTGGACCGATAATTTCGGCAACGTCTGCTCCCACGACGTTGTTGTTGCGGAGGGGCTGCAGTTTATCGAGGATAATGCCGACAAGCCCTTCTTTCTCTACTGTGCGTGGACACCGCCGCACGCTTACATGTATCCGGCGGCCACGCTGGACGCGCTGACCGATGACGACGGACTGCTCTACGACCCGCTCGACCTCGACCAAACCCTGATCAACGAGGTCTATCCCGGCATGCCCTTCGGCGAAGATGAAACTTCCGCAGGATGGCCGGATTTCAACGACCACTGCTATGCCTCCATGGTCTCCGCCGCCGATCGCGACACGGGACGCATCATGGATAAGCTCGTCGAACTCGGAATCGAAAACAACACGCTCGTGATCTTCTGCTCCGACAACGGCGAAGACGAACCCACCTTCCTCACCGCAGAACATCTAAAGCCGGGCTATTCCGACTTTAACGGCATGAAGCGCGACTGCTACGAAGGCGGCATCCGCGAGCCGTTTGTCGCGTGGTGGCCGGGAACTATCCAGACCGGAACCGCCACCGGCGTGGTGGGCACCTTCGCCGATATGCTGCCGACCTTCGCCGAGATGGCCGGCATCTCGACCCCGTCGCAGATCACCGGGCGCTCGATCCTGCCGGTGCTGCTCGGCGGCACCGAAGTCGATTTGCAACCGTGCGATTACCACTATTGGGATTTCACCGAGGGTACCCGCCGCTGGCGCGCGGTGCGACGGGGCGACTGGAAGATTGTCCGCGACCGGGCGACCGACGGCAGTGCGCCGACCTACGAGTTGTTCAACCTCGCCGCCGATCTCTACGAGACCACCGACCTCTCCGCGACGGAAACGGAGATCCTGGCGCGTCTCATCCCGTTGGTGGAGGGCACCCACGAAGTTCCCGTTTCAACCTACTTCAAGGCCGACGACGAGTTCTTTACAAAAAACAGCCTGACCGTCGCGGCCCATCTGTTCGGTGCGTACGATGCCGCCGGGGCAAACAACGGCTTTGAGCTGACGCCGTCCGGAACGGGGTCCGGCTTCAACTACCTGCCGTTCGAAACCGGATTGGTTCACGCCGCGCAGTTCGACTGGAAATTCAACTTCCCCTCCAGCTCCGCCGCTTCCTTCCTGCTGGGCGAAGCGAACGATGCGTCGCAGTGCCTGGCGGTGCGCATCGATGCCGGCAGCTCGCAGGTTGTCATCAGCTGTCCGGGACAGACCAGCCTCATGACCACCTTGCCGGCCGCGGATTTTGCGGGAAGCACGGCGGAATGCATGCTGGAACTCGATCCCGTCACCGGAGCGGGGCAACTGGTTGTCGGTTCGACGATTCTGCCATTTGATTTTGCGACCGATCTTGGTGCGTTGCAATTCTGGGGCTATGAAGTCGAAAGCGCCGCCGTCTACGCGTCCCGCCCGCGTTGGCGCATGATGCCGTCGACCGGCGGCGTCCAGCAACTGGTCGACGGCAAAGGAATCCTTGCCGCCGATTACACCGTACCGTCCGCGCACGGTGATGAAGAGGTCGTGCTGCAATACAGTACCGACCTGCAGGGCTGGACCGCCAACCCACCGGGCGTAATCGACCTCCGCAGTACGGGCTCGCAGGGGGAGCTCCAGGGAAGCTGGACCCTCCCGGCCGACAGCTTGTTGCCGCGCAATAACGATGCATTGTTTATTCGGGTTCAGGGTGCGGAGTAAGTAGGTATTCACTTTAAAGGTTTCGTCATATAAGGAGAGGTAACATGCAGTCTAAATGGTTTGTTCTTATTGGTTTGGTCGTTGGCGGTCTGCTTGGTTTTCCCGCGCAGAGTTCGGGCGGCGTAACGGTGGTTTCGGATGCGGCGCCGGCGAGCGATATTCTGTTTTCCGATCCCAACGGAGCAACCTGGACCGACCTTATTGATGAGGATGTCAGCACCAAGCATGGGCGCGGCCAGCTCTTTGCCCTGGCCGACGGGGCCGGGATTGGCTATCAAATCACGGCCGTGACGGTGTATAAAAATTCCAACCAAACCTTCGCCAACGATACGCTGACGCTGCGGTTCTTCGAGGGGACGGAAGAGCAGTTGATAACCGGCACGGGCCACTCCACGGCCACGGACGGCGACGATTATTTCGTGGGTACCACGGTGGTGCTGCTCCATACCGAAGCCTTTACGTTGGACGGCACCATTTCCGATGGCCAGTATGTGACCTTCGAGCTGGCCGAACCGCTCATCGTGGGCGAGGATTCCGATTTCGGATTCCTGATGACGTATGACCGATCCTCGACATCGAATCCGTCGAATTTCCGACACAACGAGGGCGGCAACGGTGGACGCCTCCAGATCACGGACACGGAACATATTGTCACTACGGCGCGGAACATCCATTACTATGTGCTCGGCGGCGTCGCCGACGATACGACCGATGCCGACGACGATGGGCTGATGGATGCCTGGGAAACCGTCCATTTCGGGAACCTCGATCAGGTCGGAACCGATAACTACGACGGGGACGGGCTCGATAACGAAGCCGAGGAAACCCTCGGAACCGATCCGAACGAAGCCGACTCCGATGCCGACGGGCTAAACGACGGGGCCGAAGTGGCCGCCGGAACCGATCCGCTCGACGACGATTCCGACGACGACGGACTGCTCGACGGCGCGGAAACGGGTACCGGAATCTATGTCGATTCCAATAATACGGGCACCGATCCACTGCTGGCCGATAGCGATGCGGACGGAATCAACGACGATATCGAACTGGAGCTCGGGTACGATCCGTCCGACGACACGCATACGCCCGACCTTTCCCAGAAGCCGAACATGATCTTTATCATGGTCGACGATCTCGACATCCGCGAGGTCGGCGTCTATGGGCAGGCGACGCTGAAGACGCCGCGGGTCGATGCCATGGCGGCAGAGGGCATGCTGTTTACCGATTTCTACACGGCGGCGCCGGTCTGCCAGCCTTCGCGCTCCTGCCTGATGACCGGCATGGATGCGCGCCGTTCGCAGGATAAGCACAATGCGGGGCCGGGCGATGGCTATCAATATCCGCTCGATCCCTCCCGCGTCACCGTTGCCGAGGTGCTCAAAGAGGCGGGTTATACCACGGGGCTGGTCGGTAAATGGGGCATCGGCGGACCCACCACCGGCGGCGCGCCGTGGAACCAAGGCTTCGACTTTTTCTGCGGCTACCTCGGGCAGGTGCAGGCCCACCGCTTCTTCCCGAAATATCTCTGGAAAAACAGCGAGAAGATCTACTTCAACCAAGCCCTGGCCGATTCCGAGGGCGGCACCCTCTACATCGAGGGCGCGAACAACCCCAACGGGATTACCAAGGACTGGACCGATTCCTTCGGCAACGTCTGCTCCCATGACGTGGTGGTTTCCGAGGGGTTGAAATTCATCGAAGACAACGCCGATAAGCCGTTCTTCCTCTACTGTGCGTGGACGCCGCCGCATGCCTACAACTATGCCGCCGCCACCGTGGATGCGCTCACGGATGAAGACGGGCTCGTCTACGATCCGCTCGATCTGGACCAGACCCTGATCAATTCCATGTATCCGGGCGCGCCTTTCGGCCTTACGAACGGCCTGCCCGACTTCCTGCCGCACACCTACGCCTCCATGGTCTCGGCCGTGGATCGCGACACGGGCCGCATCATGGACAAGCTCGTCGAGCTCGGAATCGACGACAAGACGCTGGTGATTTTCTGCTCCGACAACGGCGAGGCGGGTGACACCTTCCTGACGGCAGAGCATCTGAAACCGGGCTACTACGACCTCCGCGGCGCGAAGAAGGATACCTATGAAGGCGGCATCCGCGAGCCGTTCGTGGCCTGGTGGCCGGGAATGATCGAGGCTGGGTCGACCTCGTCCGTGGTCGGCACCTTCGCCGACATACTGCCGACCTTTGCGGAGATGGCGGGCATCTCGACCCCGCCGCAAATTACCGGGCGGTCGATTCTCCCGGCGCTGCTCGGCGGGGGCGAAGCGGAGCTGCAACCCACCGAATATCACTATTGGTATTTTACGGAGACCAGCAACGGGCTGGACCGCCGCTGGCGCGCGGTGCGGCAGGGCGACTGGAAGATTGTCCGCGACCGCGGCACCGATGTCAGCCCGCCGACCTACGAACTGTTCAACCTCGCCGAAGACCTTTACGAAACCAACGACCTTTCCGCGACGGAAACGGAGATTCTGGCGCGCATGATCCCGTTGGTCGAGGGCTCCCACGAAGTCACCATGTCGGCCTACTTCAAGGCGGACGACGAGTTTTACACCAAGACCGGTCTCACCGCGGCCTCCTACCTCTTCGGGTCATACGATTCCGCCGGGGCGAACAACGGCTATACGCTGACCCCGTCCGGAACCGGATCCGGCTTCAACTATCTGCCGTTCGAGACCGGGCTTTCCGACTCGGTGCGTTTTGATTGGAAACTGGGTTTCCCCTCCAGCTCGGCCGCCTCCTTCCTCGTCGGCAATGCCAATGACGTGTCGCAGTGTTTGGCCGTGCGCATCGATGCTTCCAGCTCGCAGGTCGCCGTCAGCTATCCGGGTCAAACCACCGTGAGCGCCACGCTGGCCGCGGAGGATTTTGCGGGTAGCCTGGCCGAGTGCGAACTGGTCGTCGATCCCGCCACCGGCGCGGGGCAGGTGGTGATCGGTTCCACGAGCGTCCCCTTCGATTTTTCCGCCGATCTGGGGCCCTTGCGCTACTGGGGCTATGAAGTGGAAAGCTCCGCCGTCCGCGCTTCCCGTCCCCGCTGGCGCGTGACCTCCCCGGAGGGCGGCGTCCAGCAGCTGGTCGACAACGGCGACGGCATTCTCACGGCCGACTACACCGTACCCGCCGCGCACGGCGATGAGGATATCACCACGCAATACAGCACGAACCTGGTCGACTGGGCCGATCATCCGCCGGGATTGATGGACCTTCGCTACACGGAATCGCAAGGCGTGCGCCGCGGCACGTGGACGCTGCCCGCCGACAGCCTGCTGCCGCGCAACAACAACAATCTCTACATCCGCATTAAAAGCGGGGAATAAGCTCGGCTTGCTTTTGCGCAAAGCCGGCGATCTGCCTGCGAAACAATGCGGACCGCCGCCCTTCCGGCGGCGGTGGAATGCTTTTCCTTCATGGATCAGTGGGCCTTTCGCAGAAATATACACACGCATGCACCTGTCCTACAAGACGGGGGCAAGGGGGTTGGATAGGTTGTTGCCCATGCGAGAGACTATATTGGTACCGTTTCTGCCCAAGCGTTTGACATACAGAGGAAAAATCGCATGCGATCGAAAGGGAATAGATCCCGTCCTCTGTGTCGTTGCGACCTCTGTGGTTGAAATATAAACGAACTAAATGTGTGAGGTTTGAATGAAAGCACTGGTTAAGAGCAAGGCGGAGCGCGGGTTGTGGCTGGAGGACGTTCCGGTCCCCTCCGTCGGAACCAACGATGTCCTGATCAAGATTCACAAGACATCCATCTGCGGAACGGATGTCCATATCTACAAATGGGACGAATGGTCGCAGAAAACCATTCCCGTGCCGCTGACGATCGGCCACGAATTCGTCGGCGAGATCGTGGAGCTGGGTTCCAATGTCCACGATTTCAAGATCGGCGATATCGTCAGCGGGGAGGGGCATCTGGTTTGCGGCAAATGCCGCAACTGCCTGGCGGGCCGCCGCCACCTGTGCCCGAAGACGAAGGGGGTTGGCGTCAACCGCCCCGGCGCTTATGCCGAGTTCCTTTCCATCCCGGTCACCAACGTTTGGCTCTGCGATCCGAAAATCCCCGAAGAGATCCTTTCGTGCTTCGACCCCTTCGGCAACGCGGCCCACACGGCGCTCTCGTTCGATGTGCTCGGCGAGGATGTCCTGATTACCGGCGCCGGGCCGATCGGCTGCATGGCCGCCGCGATCGCCAAGCACGCCGGCGCGCGCTACGTGGTTGTGACCGACGTCAATCCCTACCGCCTCGACCTCGCCAAAAAGATGGGCGCTTCCCGCGTCGTCAACGTGGCGGAAGAGAGCCTGGAGTCGGTGATGAAGGAGCTGGATTTCAAGGAAGGATTCGATGTCGGCCTGGAGATGTCGGGCAATCCGTCGGCCTTCCGCAGCATGCTCACGAGCATGTGCCACGGCGGCAAGATCGCGATGCTCGGCATCCTGCCCGAACACGTCGAGATCGATTGGAACACGGTGGTGTTCAACGGGCTGACGATCAAGGGCATCTATGGACGCGAAATGTATGAGACGTGGTACAAGATGACCAGCATGCTGCAGAGCGGGCTGGATATCTCGCCGATCATTACCGACCGCTTCCACTACACGGAATTTGAAAAAGGATTTGAACGCATGATTTCCGGCAACGCCGGCAAGGTCGTGCTCGACTGGTTGGGTTAGAGACCCCGGAACAGGGACTCGACAAAATAATTAGGGACAAAATAATTTTCCGTGCGAGCGGGAGCCATGAATCATTTTGTCCTAAATTATTTTGTCAGACATCCCGTAGTTACGATGAAAGGCATATGATATGAAACAGGAAAAAGGACTTCGGTTCATTCAAGAGGAACTGAAACAGATCGAAGAAGCAGGGCTGAAAAAAACGGAGCGGATTCTCCAAAGTGCGCAGGGCGCGGAAATCGCGGTGCCCGGCGGCGAGGTGTTGAACTTTTGCGCGAACAACTATCTGGGGCTCGCCAACCATCCCGAGGTGGTCGCCGCCGCGAAGGAGGGGCTCGACCGTTGGGGCTTCGGCCTCTCGTCGGTACGCTTCATCTGCGGGACGCAGGCGTTGCATAAACAGCTGGAGGCGCGCGTCTCCGACTTCCTCGGAACCGACGACACCATTCTCTATTCCTCCTGCTTCGACGCCAACGGCGGCTTGTTCGAAACGCTGCTCGGTCCCGAAGACGCCGTCATCAGCGATGCGCTCAACCACGCGTCGATCATCGACGGCGTGCGCCTCTGCAAGGCGCAGCGGAAAATATATCCGAACTCCGATATGGCCGAACTCGAGGAGCGCTTGAAGGAGACGCAGGATTGCCGCATCCGCCTGATCGCCACCGACGGCGTCTTTTCGATGGACGGCACCATCGCCGACCTCAAGTCGATCTGCGACCTGGCCGACAAGTACAATGCGCTGGTGATGGTCGACGACTCCCACAGCGTCGGCGTACTCGGCGCGAACGGGCGCGGGACGCATGAATATCGCGACGTGATGGGGCGGATCGATATCATCACGGGCACCTTCGGCAAGGCGCTGGGCGGGGCGAGCGGCGGCTATACGTCGGCCCGCCAGGTAGTGATCGACCTGCTGCGCCAGCGGTCGCGGCCCTACCTGTTTTCCAACACGCTCGCGCCGGCGGTTGCTTCGGCGACCCTCAAGGCGTTGGAGCTGGTTTCTTCCGATCGGTTGAGCAAGCTGGAAGCGAACACGACCTATTTCCGCAGCGGCATGCGCGCGGCGGGTTTCGACGTTCCGGACGGCGACCATCCGATCGTGCCGATCATGCTCGGCGACGCGCGGCTCGCCACGGCCATGGCCGACAAGCTGTTGGAGCGGGGCATCTATGTGATCGGCTTCTCGTTCCCGGTGGTGCCGAAGGGGCTCGCCCGTATCCGCGTCCAGATTTCCGCGGCGCACAGCACCGAAAACCTGGACCGCGCCATCGCGGCTTTCGCCGAGGTTCATGGCGAGCTGGCTGAAAAGAAGGAGGCTTGATGCCCCCCAAACGGTGGGTGAAAAATCCGGCGCAACGCGCGCTTCGGTTTTCACCCCCCGTTTTAACCGGCTCGGCTGCCTGTAAACTTATTTTGTCCTTTATTCTTTTACGAACGAACTCAACCAACAACCTCTGGAGTATCCCATGACAGATCCTCGCCTTCAAAAACTGGCAAACGTACTGGTGAACTATTCGGTCGGCGTTAAGCCCAACGACCGCGTCGCCATCAGCGGCAACATCATCACCGAACCGCTGCTGGTCGAAATCTATCGGGAAACGCTTAAAGCCGGCGGCTATCCGATCGTTCGGGTTGCGCCGGAAGCGCTGACCGAAATCCTGCTCAAGGAAGGGTCCGACGAACAGCTCTCCTACATGAGCCCGATCGCGCTGTATGAACTTGAAAACATCGACTGCCGCATTGCGCTGTGGGGGCAGCAGAACACGCGCGCGCTCTCCAATACCGATTCCGCGCGCCACAGCCTGCTGAGCGCCGCGCGCAAACCGTTTTCCGAAACCTTCTTCCGCCGCGCCGCCAGCGGCCAGTTGCGCTGGAACGGATCGATGTTCCCGACCAACTCGTCGGCGCAGGACGCCGGGATGTCGTTGACCGAATACGAGGACTTCGTCTTTTCCGCCGGACTGCTCGATCACGACGACCCCATCGCCTCCTGGCAGGCGCTCTCCAAGAAACAAGACGCGGCGGTCGATTATCTCAACGGCCATAAAAAGATCCATATCGAAGCGGCCAACGGAACCGACCTGAGCTTCAGCCTCGAGAACCGCCGCTGGATCAGCAGTTGCGGCAACGACAACTTCCCCGACGGCGAAATCTACACCTGCCCGGTGGAAGAGACCGTCGAGGGCACCATCTGCTTCAGCTTCCCGGCCATCCACATGGGCCACGAATGCAAGGGCGTGAAACTGCGCTTCGAAAAGGGCGTCGTCGTCGAAGCCACGGCGGAACAGGGCCAGGATTTCCTCAACAGCATGCTCGACCAGGATGCCGGCGCGCGCCGCGTCGGCGAATTCGCCATCGGCACCAACTACGCCATCAAGGATTTCACCCGCAATACGCTCTTCGACGAAAAGATCGGCGGCACGGTCCACCTCGCCGTCGGTGCCAGCCTCCGCAAGGCGGGCGGCGTCAACGATTCCGGCCTCCATTGGGATATGGTCTGCGACATGCGCCCCGGCGGCCGCATCCGGCTCGACGACAAAACCGTCTACGAAAACGGCAAGTTCACCGAAGTCGAAATCTAAACCCGGTCCCGCGCAACGGAAGGCTGAATCCCCAAGGCCCGAAGCTCGCCAAGCTTCGGGCCGTTTAAGTTTCCATGAGCTTTCGACCATCGCTGGTGCTCATGATGGCAGGGGGTCAGATGGTTCCGTATTCATCTGCCGACGATTTTTTTTTGATGTGTTCCGCAATGTCGCCTATGTTAGGTAAATGGGTGACTTTTACATGAAACAGACCGACGACATTCAGCGCATAAAATGGATCAAGGCTGCGACGAAGGGCGACCTCGATGCCTTCGGGGAACTGGTTAAGCAGCATGAGTCGATGCTGTTGTCTTTTGCGCTCTACCGACTGCCCGTGCGGGAAGAGGCGGTGGAGGCCGTTCAGGATTCGTTTGTCCGGGCTTATAAACAGCTGTCCGACTTTCGATTGGACGGCGACTTCGGAACATGGCTGCGCTCCATTTGCCGGTTCATGATTCTAACCCGCTCCAAAAACTATGTGCGCCGCAAAAAAAAGTCGGAGCACGTGAACGCCCAACTGATGGCTTTGGC